>WBUW01000089.1 GCA_008933495.1 Pseudorhodoplanes sp. | reverse complement strand
TCGATCACGATCGGGCTGCGCACGCCGGGGATGCTGCCGCCGCGGGCCGCCGGATGCGCCGCATCGATGCGCAGGCCGCGATGAATGACCTGCGGATCGGCAAAGACGTCGGCCAGCGTGTTGATCGGCCCGGCCGGGACGCCGGCTTCCTCCAGCTTCCGGAGCAGGTCCGCGCGCGTGAACCGCGCCGTCAGCGGCAACATGCGCGGGATCAGGCGGGCGCGGTTCGTAACACGACCGGCATTGGTGCGGAAATCCGGGTCGTCGGCGAGTGCCGGATCGCCAAGCAGGACGACGAGGCGGGCAAACTGGCTGTCGTTGCCGCAGGCGATGATGATATGGCCGTCGGCGACCGGAAAGACCTGGTAGGGCACGACCGTGGCATGGGCATTGCCGAGGCGCGGCGGGATCGCGCCCGACGCAAGATAGAACAGGGCCTGGTTGGCGAGCACGCCGACCTGCGTGTCGAGCAGCGCCATGTCGATGTGGCAGCCTTTGCCGGTGCGTTCGCGCCGGACAAGCGCGGACTGGATGGCCAGCGCCGAATAGACGCCGGTAAAAACGTCGGCAAAGGCGACGCCCATCCGCATGGGATCGCCGTCCGCCTCGCCGGTCAGGCTCATGATCCCGCCGATCCCCTGGATCATCAGGTCGTAGCCGGCGCGATGGGCATAGGGGCCGTCCTGGCCGAAGCCCGTCACCGAGCAATAGATCAGCCGCGGATTTTCCGGCTCAAGGCTTGCATAATCGAGGCCGAACCTGGCGAGGCCGCCGACCTTGAAATTTTCGATCAGCACGTCCGCGCGGCGCGCGAGCTTGCGCACGATGCGCCGGCCGCTTTCGCTCTCGAAATCGACGGCGACCGAGCGCTTGCCGCGATTGCAGGCGTGGTAATAGGCGGCGCCGAGATTTCCGCCGTCGCGGCCGGCGACGAAGGGCGGTCCCCAGCCGCGCGTGTCGTCGCCCGTTCCGGGCCGTTCGACCTTGACCACATCGGCGCCGAGATCGGCCAGGATCTGGCCGGCCCAGGGACCCGCCAGGATGCGCGCGAGTTCGAGGACGCGGATTCCGGAAAGCGGACCGGGCATTGCAGGGCTCCATCGACAAGCGTTCAATCGTCATGCGCGGGCTCGACCCGCGCGGCCATCCAACAAGAAAGAGATGGATTGCCGGGTCAAGCCCGGCAACGACGCCAATCCTGGGGAGCGCCTACACCTTGAACCGCGGATCGAGATAGTCGCGCAGCGCGTCGCCGAACAGGTTGAAGGCAAACACGGCAAGGCTGATGGCGACGCCCGGGAACAGGATCATCCAGGGCGCCTGGCTGTAAAATTCCTGCGAGGTCCCCGACAACATCAGTCCCCAGGCCGGCGTCGGCTCGGTGACGCCAAGCCCGAGAAACGACAGTGAGGCTTCCAGCAGAATCGCCTGCGCAATGAAGGCGGTGAACATGATCAGGAACGGCGCCACGACGTTCGGCGCGATGTGCCGGAAAATGATACGCGAATGATGGTAACCCGCCGCGCGTGCCGCATCGATATAGGGAAGGCCGCGGATCGCCAGCGCCGCCGAGCGCACGACGCGCGCAACCTTCGGAATCATCGGGATCGCGATCGCGACGATCAGATTGAGATCGAGGCCGCCGACCGGGAACTTGCCGAGCACGGCGACGACGGCGAGCGCCAGCACGATGATCGGAAAGGACAGCAGGATATCCATAAAGCGCTCGATCGCCATGTCGATCCGGCCGCCGAAATAGGCCGACACGACGCCGATCGCCGCGCCGATGCCGGACCCGAACAGCGAGGCCAGGAAACCGACCGCGAGCGCGGTGCGCGCGCCATAGATGATGCGGGAGAATACATCGCGGCCGAAGGCGTCGGTTCCCATCCAATGCTCCCACGAGGGCGGGGCGAGCATGGCGCCATAATCCAGCGTCAGAGGATCATAGGGAGCGACGAAGTCGGCGAACACGCCGGCAACGAACAGGATAACGATGAAGGCGAGGCCGGCCATCCCGGTCGGTTGCGCGCGCGCAAACTCGATGACCGGATGCCGCGGTTGACGCGGGCGGAACGCGGCGTCGGGGCTGACCATGGTCATTTTAGCGATACCTTATGCGCGGATCGAGCGCCGCATAGAGAAGATCAACCACGAAGTTTACGGTGATGAAGAACGCGGCCACGAGCATGACCAGCGCCTGCACCATCGTGTAATCGTTGCGCGTCACGGTCTCCACGAACAGCTTGCCGATGCCGTTCAGATTGAACACCTGCTCGGTCACGACAAGGCCGCCGATCAAGAAGGCGAATTCGAGCCCGATCACGGTGACCACCGGCAGCAGGGCGTTGCGGACGGCGTGGCGGGAGATGACCAGGCGCTCGTAAACGCCTTTGGCGCGCGCGGTACGGATATAATCTTCCTGCAAAACCTCGAGCAGCGTCGAGCGCGTCATGCGCGTTGCAACGGCCGAGTAACGGTAACCCACCGCGATCGCGGGCCAGATCAATTGCGATAGATTGTGAATCGGATCTTCCCAGATCGGCACATAGGTGAGCGGGGGAATCCACTGGAAATTGTACAGCAGCAGCAGAATGATGACCATTCCGAGCCAGAATGACGGCACCGCCAGCCCGGCTATCGCGAAGATGCGCACGACGTGATCGATCCAGGAATCCTTGTACAGCGCGGAGATGGTACCGAGCGGAATGGCGATCGACACGGCGAGGATCGTCGCCATCACGGCGACCTGCAGCGACAGGCCGAGCCGGCTGCCGATCTCCTCGATCACCGGTCGGCCCGTCCACATCGAGGTGCCGAAATCGCCGACCATGATGCCGGTGATCCAGTCGTAGAACTGCAGCCAGAACGGCTTGTCGAGGCCGAGGCGGACGCGCTCGGTGGCCAGCGCCTCCGGGCTCACCTGTCCGCCGTCCATCAGCAGGCGCAGTTCGACGATGTCGCCCGGCATCATCCGCAACAGCACGAAAACAAGCACGGCGACCCCGAGCAGGGTCGGTATCATCAGCAGCAGGCGGTGAAAGGTGTAGCGGAGCATGACGGGGTCACAATCGCGGTCGGATGATCCCCTCTCCCCGCGCGGGGAGAGGGGTCGTTTGCGTCTACTGGTCGAGCCACACGTCTTGCAGGTCCTGGTTCAGATAATGGCTCGGCGACATGTGCCAGCCCTTTATCTGCTTCCAGTTCACAATGATGCGGTGCCACCAGATGGTCGGGAACGTATAGGCCTCGGTCAGCGCATGCTTTTCGAAATCGCGCAGCAATGCAGACCGCTTCTTCGGATCAAGCTCGCGCTTTTGCTTTTCGTAGAGTTCGTCGAGCTTGCGGTCGTTGTAGCGACCGTAATTGATCGACGACTTGTCGGCCGAAATGTATTTCAGCAGCTGCAGGTTCGGGTCGTCGACGGCGTCGCAATTGAAGTCGAGGCCGACCTCGTAATTGCCGCTGCGCAAATTGCCGATATAGGCTTTGGTTTCCGGCTGCTCGTGCTCGGCGATGACGCCGATCTGGCGCCACTGGTCGATGACAAACACGCCGACCGGCGTATAGGGCATCGGCACGTTGCGGTTCAGGAATTTGAACTTCAGGTCTTTGACGCCGGCTTCGGCGAGAAGCTTCTTGGCCTCGGCGCGGGCCTTGTTGATGTCCTTGCCATAGCCCGGCAGCTTGACGAGGTCGGCTGGCGAGGTTGCCAGATCGAACCCGGGACGAAGCAGGCCGCCGACATGCCGGACAAGCGCGATCTTCGACAGCGCCTGCGCGCCCTGCCAGCGGTCGATGGCGAGCGAGAGCGCCCGCCTAACCCGCGCATCGTCGAACGGCTTCTTCTCGGCATTGAAGGTGACGACGAGGCTGCAAATCCATGGCGATTCGTGAACATTGACCTTGTCGCCGACGGCGGAGACCAGCTTGGCCTGGTCGGCCGGGGAATGCCCGCGGAACTCGGCCAGAACCTCGCCGGCCTGCAAAGCATTCACGCGCGCGGCGGTATTGCGGATGAAAATCGCGCGATAGCCGTCGAGATAGGGCTTGCCCTTCTCGAAATAATCGGCAAAGCGCTCGCCGACCCAGTGCGATCCGGCCGCATGTTCCACGAACTTGAACGGTCCAGTGCCCATCACGTTCTTTTCCGGGAATTTGGGATCGTCCTTCAGCTTCGCTCCGCTGTAGATGCAGTCCCACGGCGAGGCGAAATTTGTCAGCATGGAGGCGTTGCGCGCCTTCAGCTTGAAGACGACGGTCTGCGGATCGGGCGTCTCGATCGCAGCGATGTCCTCATAGGCGGCCTTGCGGATCGAGACCACGCCGGTGGGCGGATTGGCGATGCGTTCGTATGTCGCCTTCACGTCGGCCGAGGTCATCGCCGAGCCGTCATGGAACTTGATGTTCGGCTTCAGCTTGAAAGTATAGGTCAGGCCGTCCGGGGAGACCGTCCAGGACTGCGCCAGGTCCCCTTTGACCTTCGGATAGCTCGGCTCGTCGAATTTCAACAGCGTATTGTAGTGCGGACGAACCGGATGAATGAACGCAAATGATGTCGCACCGTGGCAGTCGTAGTTCGGCGGCTCGGCGCTGACCGCGAATTTGAGAATGCCGCCCCGCTTCGGCGTTTGCGCTTCGGCGCCGCCGAAGCCGACGCCGACGATGGCTGCGGTGAATGCCAAAAATCCAAGCGTTCGTTTCATTGCATTTCTCCCTGACGTTTTCTCTTGGTCGTCTCGTGTCGATTGACTGTTCTTTTCGTTGGTCCCTCGCATTCGTTATTCCCTCGCTTTCGGCTGCCCACCGATCGTCAAACCTTGATGCAGGCGACGGCATGTCCCGGCTTGATCTCCCGCAGCGGCGGGACGATTTGCCGGCATTCCTCGCTCGCCAGCGGGCAGCGGGTATTAAAGACGCAACCGGACGGCGGCGCCAGATGGCTCGGCAGTTCGCCCTTGATCAGGCGCGGCTCGCGTCCCTTCTCGATGGTGGGATCGGGGACCGGCGCGGCGTCGAGCAGCACCTTGGTATAGGGATGGAGCGGTTCGGCATAGATCGTGTCGCGATCGGCGACCTCCATCACGCGGCCGAAATACATCACAACCACGCGCATCGAGATGTGCCGTACGACGGCAAGGTCGTGCGCGATGAAAAGATAGGCAAGCCCGAGCCGCCGCTGCAGGTCCTCCAGCAGATTGATGATCTGCCCCTGGATCGACACGTCGAGCGCCGAGACCGCTTCGTCGCAGACGATGAACGAGGGTTCCATCGCCAGCGCGCGCGCAATGCCGACGCGCTGGCGCTGGCCGCCCGACAATTGATGCGGATAGCGCGCGGCCATTTCCGGCCGCAGGCCGACCTGCTGCAGCAGTTCCTGCACCCGCGCATGCTGCTCGCGCTTGCCGGCGGCCAGCTTGTAGACATGCAGCGGTTCGCCGATGATTTCGCCGACCGTCATGCGCGGATTGAGCGACGAATACGGGTCCTGGAATATGACCTGGATTTTCCGCCGCAGCGCTTTCATCTCGGCGGCCGAGGCTTTGGTGATGTCGGTGCCGGCGAAGCGGATTTCGCCCGCGCTCGGCTGTTCGAGTTTCAGGATCAGGCGGCCGACCGTGGTCTTGCCGCAGCCCGATTCGCCGACGAGGCCGAGCGTCTCGCCGGGATAGATGTCGAAGCTGACGTCCTGTACGGCGCGCACCGTTCCGCCGCTGCCGCGAAGTCCGCTGCGCACTTCGAAATGTTTCGCCAGATCGCGCACCGAAAGGAGCGGCGTCGTCTTTCTCGCCGCCGAAACTTCGCCGCCGCCGCCGCCGCCCGTCCAGGCGAGCTTGCCGGCAGCGATTTCCTCATGCCGGTGGCAGCGCGACAGCCCGCCGAGATCGGTGCGCAGCAACGCCGGCTCTTCCGCGCATTTTTCGATCTTGAACGGACAGCGCGGCGCGAACCGGCATCCGGACATCATGATCGCCAGATTCGGCGGCAGTCCCTCGATCGTTTCAAGCTTGGCGCCGCGCGGGCGGTCGAGCCGCGGCACCGAGCGCAGCAAGCCCATCGAATAGGGATGACGCGGCTTGTGGAAGACGTTCTCGGCGACGCCTTCCTCGACCAGGCGCGCCGCATACATCACGATGACGCGGTCGGCGTAGCGCGCGACCACGCCGAGATTATGGGTGATGATGATGAGCGCGATATTCAGCCGGCGCGACAGGTCCTTCATGAGTTCGAGGATCTGCGCCTGAATGGTGACGTCGAGCGCGGTGGTCGGCTCGTCGGCGATGATCAGCTTCGGATTGCAGGCGAGCCCGATCGCGATCATCACGCGCTGGCGCATGCCGCCGGAAAACTGGTGCGGATATTGTTCGAGCCGGCGGGCCGGATCGGGAATGCCGACGAGGCCGAGCAGTTCGATCGCCCGCTCGTGCGCCTGCTCGTGCGTCATGCCGAGGTGGATTTGCAGCGGCTCGGTGATCTGCAATCCGATCGTCAGGATCGGATTGAGCGAGGTCATCGGCTCCTGGAAGATCATGGAAATGTGCCGGCCGCGGATTTCGCGCATCTCCTCGTCCGACAGCTCAAGCAGGTTGCGTCCGTCGAAGGTGATGCGGCCGTGCGGAATGCGCCCGGTCATTTTCGGCAGCAGGCGCATGATCGACAGCGCCGATACCGACTTGCCGGATCCCGATTCACCGACGATGGCGACGATCTCGCCGCGCTTGACGTCGAAGCTCAGGCCTTCGACGGCGCGCACCATGCCGCGCGTGGTTTCGAAATGGACATGCAGATTGTCCACATCCAGCAGGACCGAATCCGATCGCGCCGACCGGGCCTTGGTTTCGGGCTGCTGATACGATTCCACGAGTGTCACGCGATCACGCTCTGCACGAACGACGGAGGAAACTTGCGGCGCCGGCGCGACACAAGCGGCGGAAATCGGACTGGGCGTCTAGCATAGGGGTCCCCCGGGGTCCTGGCGAATCATCCGGGCGCGTCACGATGCCAATGCGGCGCTGCGCGGGACCTGCTTCAGGTCGCGCAGCGACGCGACGAGGTCCGCGAAACGTTCGCCCTGCACTGCAACATGGTCGCGCAGGAGCGCGGCCGCGCGCTCGCTGTCGCCGTCAACGAGCGCGGCGAGGATCGCGTCGTGCTCGCGGTAGGACGTCGCCAGGCGGTTGCGCACGCGAAGCTGCAGGCGCCGGTAGGGCTGCAGGCGGCGATGCAGCGCCTTGGCCTGTTCGATCAGGAAGCTGTTATGGCTCGCCTCGTAGATGCTGAAGTGGAAGCGTTCGTTGTCGTAATAGTAGCGGTCGGCATCGCCGGCTTCGGCGGCGCGCGCACAGGCGGCGTGGCTGTCGCGCAAATTCTGCTGATCGGATGCCGTCATGCGCCGCGCCGCCAGCCGCCCGCACATCGCTTCGAGCTCGGCCATGACCTGGAACATTTCCACAAGGCGGTCGGGGCTGACCTCGGCGACGATCGTGCCGCGATGCGGCCGCACCTCGAGCAGGCCGGAGGCGGCGAGCGCATGCAACGCTTCGCGCACCGGCGTGCGCGAGACGCCGAAGCGTTCCGCCAGCGCGGCCTCGTCGAGCCGCTCGCCCGGACGGTAGCGGCCGGTCACGATCTCGTTTTCGATCTGGTCCTTGAGCTTCATCCCGAGGCCCGTTGCGTCAGGCGCCCTTATTGTCTGGTTGTCTGACGAGGCTATTAGGCCATCTCCTTGCGTACCGCACAAGCCGTCTTGTATACATTCACACTCGCTTTGTAGACACATTTGGTCGATTTTATTGCCCCCGTCGCGGGCCCCCGGTTCTTGCCGCATTGCAGCAATCCGGTTGCGATGACGGGCGGCGGCGCACATGTGAGAGGCATCGGCGAGGCCTCCGGACGGAGCCAGGCGTCATGAACGGCAGTTTCTTTGGCGACATGCTGCAGACCATTGCGGAGCGCGGCCGTGCGCTGCTTGACCGCACCCGTCCGGCCCGCGCCGGCGGCGCGCGCCAGTCCGATACGCTGGTCGAATTATGCGAAGCGCTCCTCACCGGCCGCGGCGAGGCGTCCGGCGTTGCGCTCGCGCGTGAAATCCTGGCGACCTACGCCGCGCTGACGATCGGTCCGCGTATTGCCTTTTTCGAGGCGCTGGCTTCGCGCTTCGGCCCTGACCGCGTCCGATTGCAGGCGGCGATCGGCCGCTGGGAAAAGGAGGCGACCGAGGAGACCATCGCCGAAATCCATCACGCGGCCGAGCCGCGGCGGCAGGAACTGTTCCGCCGGCTCAATCTGGGCCCCGGCGGCACCGCCGCGCTCGTGCGCATGCGCGAGCAATTGATCGACGCCATGGACCATCGCGACGATCTGCGCGTCGTCGATTCGGATTTCGTCCACCTGTTCTCGTCCTGGTTCAATCGCGGATTTCTGGTGCTGCGCCGGATCGACTGGTCGACGCCGGCCAATATCCTCGAAAAGATCATCAAGCATGAAGCGGTCCACAAGATCCGGAGCTGGGACGATCTGCGCCGGCGCATCGATCCGCCCGACCGCTGCTGCTATGCGTTCTTCCATCCCGCCCTCGTCGACGAGCCCCTGATCTTCGTCGAGGTGGCGCTGACCCGCGAGATCGCCGATTCCATCGCCCCCATCCTCGCGGCGCAGCGCGAGGGTCTCGATCCGGACAAGGCCACGACGGCGGTGTTCTATTCGATTTCCAACTGCCAGCGCGGGCTTGCCGGCGTCACCTTCGGACATTTCCTGATCAAGCAGGTGGTGGAGGAGATTTCGCGCGACATGCCGCGGCTTTCGCGCTTCGTGACGCTTTCGCCGGCGCCCAATTTCGCCGAATGGCTGCGCCGCGAGCGCGGCGTGGACAAGTCGATCGCGCTGACCAGCGAGGATCGCGCCCTGCTCGAAAATCTCGATGTCGAAGGCTGGTGGCAGCATCCGGATTTCCGCGAGCCGGTTCGCGAGCCGCTCATGCGCGCCGCCGCCTATTATTTCCTGCGCGC
>WBUW01000088.1 GCA_008933495.1 Pseudorhodoplanes sp. | reverse complement strand
CAGCCGCGGGCGCAGGAGTAGGAGCAGGTTCCGGCTTTGCGGCCGCTGCCGGCGGGGCAGCAGGCGCCGCGGGCGTAACGGCCGTGACCGCCGTGCGGCAGCCGGCCGCCAGCTTTGCGGCATTGTTCCGCAGGCAGTCGAGCGCTTCCTTGCCTCCGCGCGGCACGCCCGCGCACAGCGACAGGAAGTCCGAGCGGCACGCGGAGCGGATCGCGTCCTGCTGGGCCGCGGTCGGCTGGGCGAAGGCCGGCGCGGCCACGAGCGCCGTCCCGATCACGAGCAGTGTCGCGGCGATTTTCATCGGCGGTCTCCCGGATGCAAATTTTGCGGAGGCTAACGCCGCGCCTGCATTTGTCACTGGCGCAAAATGACCTATGTCTATAAACGGACAGGCCCGTTCCATTCCGGCGGGTTTTGGGTGCAAGGAGCCTCGCCATGCCGATGGATGCGGGCGAGATCGAGCGGCTGATCAGAAGCCATATTCCGGACGCCGAGGTCACGATTCGCGATCTCGCCGGCGATGGCGACCATTATGCCGCCACGGTCATCGCCGAGAGCTTCCGCGGCAAGTCGCGGGTGCAGCAGCACCAGATGGTCTACGACGCCCTGCGCGGGCAGATGGGCGGCATTCTGCACGCGCTCGCCTTGCAGACCGGCGTGCCGGAAGGCTGAACTCGACCCCATCTCGCGCCCGGACGGGCCGCCTCACTCCGCAAAGGGATCCGGGTTCGCGCCCACCGAATTGGAGACCGCAATCATCGGCCGCTCGTTGACGTGCAGGCGGAACACGTCCGGCCGCGCATAATGTCCGGTGACATCGAGATCGTATTTCCCGCGCGCAATGTCGCCGAGGTCAAGATCGGCGGTCAGGATCGCCGGACCGCTGAAATCGGGCCCCGCCAGCAACTGCCCGAGCGGCGAGACGATGCAGCTGCCTCCGCGCATCAGCACCGTTTTCGGATCATTGCCCTGGATGGCGTCGTAGTCGTCCGGGCAGTCGCCGCGCGTGAGATACTGGCAGGCGGAGAGAACGAAGCAGCGGCCCTCAAGTGCGACATGCTGCATGGTCGGCACCCAGGTATCGCGGTCATCGGCGGTCGGCGCGCAATAGATCTGCACGCCCTTGGCATACATCGCCGTCCGCAGCAGCGGCATGTAGTTTTCCCAGCAAATCACCGCGCCGAGCTTGCCGACCGGCGTATCAAGTACCGTGAGGGTCGAGCCGTCGCCGAAGCCCCAGATCAGTCTTTCCATTGCGGTCGGCATCAGCTTGCGGTGTTTGCCGAGCAGCACGCCATCGGGACCGAAAAACAGCACGGTGCAGTACAGCGTGCCGCCATCGCGCTCCATCACCCCGATGACAAGATGGGCTTTTGCCTTGCGTGCGGCGGCACCGAGCCGGCTGCATTCCCCGGAATCGAGCGCGATCGCGCTGTCGAAATAGCGGCGGAAAACCTCACGCCCCTGCGGGCTGCGCATGCCGACGCGGGCGCCGAAATCCAGACCCTTCGGATAGCCGGAAACGAAGGCTTCGGGAAAGACGATGAGCCTTGCCTCGCTGGCCGCCGCCTTCTCGGTCAGATGCTCGACCCTGGCGATCGTCCCCTCAAGGTCGAACGGAACCGGGCAATCCTGAATCACCGCGACGCGAACGGTTCCGGGCATGATGGTCTCTCCTGGGGGCAAAGCGGCGGCCGCAGTCCTGCAAATATCGGGGCGGCGGGCAAAGGAAGCCCCTTGGGAAGTCGCCCAGCATGGTTTAGATAGGGGGAAATTGCCTCGTCAAGGGACAAGAGCCACATGGCAGTCAACCAGTTCATCGACAACGAAGTGAAGAATAACGACGTCGTGCTGTTCATGAAGGGCACGCCGCAATTCCCGCAATGCGGGTTTTCGGGCCAGGTCGTCCAGATCCTCGATTATCTCGGAACGCCGTACAAGGGCATCAATGTGCTCGAATCCGGCGAGCTGCGCGAAGGCATCAAGGCCTATTCGCAGTGGCCGACCATCCCGCAGCTCTACGTCAAGGGCGAGTTCGTCGGCGGCTGCGACATCGTGCGCGAAATGTTCCAGGCCGGCGAGTTGCAGAGCCTGCTGAAGGACAAGGGCCTGCCGGTGAAGGACACCGCGACCGCGTAAGCGGCTGCCGGCTCACCGGATGGACATCGCGCGCGTCAGCGTCGTGGTCGTGCTGGCGGCCTGCGGCCTGCTCGATATCCTGCTGTCGTCGGCGCTGATCCTCAACGGCGCGCTCGGCCATGCCGTGCGCCATCTCGCTGATCCGCGGTCGGCGGCGATCCTTGCGCTGATCGCGGGCGGACTTGCGGCGCCGCCGCTTGCGCTCGCCTGTTTCCGCAAGAGCGCCTATTGGCCGGCGCTGGCGATCATTGTCGCCCCGCTTGCGGCCGCCGCTTTGGCCAGCCGGTTCGGAATCTGAACCGGCGATAGCGCGCAGAAACGGACAAGGCCGCCCGCGGGCTGCCTTGCCTTGCGGCGCGCAGGGTGCGGCGGGTCAGCGCGAATAGAACTCGACCACGAGGTGCGGCTCCATCATGACCGGATAGGGCACGTCGGAGAGATGCGGAATGCGCAGATATTTCGCGGTCGCCTTGGAATGGTCGACCTCGATATAGTCGGGCACGTCGCGCTCGGCGAGGGCGGCGGCCTCGATCACCAGCGGAAGCTGTTTCGACGCCTCCTTGACCTCGATCACGTCGCCGACCTTGACCTTGTAGCTCGGGATATTGACGCGCCGGCCATTGACCCTGACATGGCCGTGATTGACGAACTGGCGGGCGGCGAAAATCGTCGGCACGAACTTCGCGCGATAGATGACCGCGTCGAGCCGGCGCTCGAGCAGGCCGATCAGGTTGGCGCCCGAGTCGCCCTTCATGCGGATCGCTTCCTGGTAGACGCCGCGGAACTGGCGCTCGGAAATGTCGCCGTAATAGCCCTTGAGCTTCTGCTTGGCGCGCAACTGCACGCCGTAATCCGACAGCTTGCCCTTGCGGCGCTGGCCGTGCTGGCCGGGGCCGTATTCGCGCCGGTTGACCGGGCTCTTCGGCCGCCCCCAGATGTTCTGGCCCATGCGGCGGTCGATCTTGTACTTGGCTTCAGTGCGCTTGGTCATTCGCGTCCTCGATTGAAGAATGGTGCCGGGTGAGGAAACGCGCCCTCCTGGCGTCCCGGACTTCCGGTCCGGAACCGACAGGTCCCATGCCGAAGCGACGGCAGGGACCGCGGGTCGCGAAACGCCTTTATTGACGGAAATGCCTTAAAGGCGCGCGGTTATTAGGACCAAAGCCAGCAGGTGTCAAATCCGGCGCCCGATTACGCCCCGGTCAGGCGTCTGCGGGCGCCAGGGCAAAGCCGAAGGCGCCGAGCGCCGCCGACAGCCGGGGCGCGGGAGCGGCACCGGAGGTGAAGTGGATGCGCGCCGTCTGCCGCGGCTCCGGGCGGGCCGGCCCCAGAAGATCGATCACGCGGTGGGCGATAGCCCGGGCCGGATCGATGAAGGTGACCGGCCAGGGCGCGGCCGCGCCAAGCGCTTCCAGCAGCAGCGGAAAATGGGTGCAGGCGAGCACGACCGTGTCGGTGCGGCGGCCGCCTTGCTCGACGAAGCAGGGCGCGATCTCCTCCGCGACAATCCGCGGATCGGCCGGTTCGCCGCGTAGATGCGCCTCGGCGAGCGGGGCGAGCCGCCGGGCGCCGACCAGGGTGATCTCGCATCCTTCGCCATAGTCGCGGATCAGCGTGCGGGTGTATTCGCGCGCAATCGTTGCTTCCGTGCCAAGCACCGAAACCAGCCGCGAACGCGACGCCGCGCAGGCCGGCTTGATCGCGGGCACGGTTCCGATAAAGGCGATCGAGAAGCGCCGGCGAAGCTCGGCGAGCACGAGCGTGGACGCCGTGTTGCAGGCGATGACGACGAGGTCCGGCTCGTACTGCTTGATCAACGCGCCGATGACCGAAACGACGCGCTCGGAGAGCGCGAGCTCCGTCCATCCTCCATAGGGAAAGGCGGCGTCGTCCGCCGCATAGATGAAACGGGCATCGGGCCGCGCCGCCGTGACTTCGCGGTAGACGGTCAGGCCGCCGAGGCCGGAATCGAAGACGAGGATGGTGGGCGCTTGGGTCACGGCCGCATTTCATCAGGTGATAGAGGACGACGGAGGGCGAGGTTGCCTGATTCTGTCGCCTGTCTAAGATTGAATTTTGGGCGATGATCGGGAGGCTGACAATGAAGTTCGTAACCGTGGCCCTTGTGGTTTGCTTGGGGACCGCGCTCGCGCCGCAAGCGGCCTTTGCCCAGAAGAAGCGTCCGGCGGCCGAGGGCCGGGCCTGCCTTACCGCGGGCCAGACCTGTTCGACCGAGTGCAACAAGGCGGGCTACTGCATCCGCATGGTGTGCGCCGCCGGAAAATGGAAAAAGCGGGCGGTCGGATGCCTGGGGACGCTCTGCCCGCCGGCCTGCTGACGCGCCAGCGTGCCTGAGCCTGCGCCGGACCCCGTCCGCTTGGGCGGGGTCCGCATTTTGTGCGCGTTGCACCGGTGCGTCGGGTTGCGTCCCGATCGGCCGGCGGCCGCGTCGCCGCAAAACCTTGCTTGACCGGCCCGGACGTGCGAGGCAAGCGATTGCTGCACTGCAACAGGAGCGGTTGATGCGGAACCTGCTGCCGGCCATGGCGCTTGCGATCGCGGTCTCCGCCGCGCACGCTGCCCTGGCGCAGACCTATCCGACGCGGCCGGTGACGCTTGTCATCCCGTTCGCCGGCGGGGGGCCGACCGACCTGCTGGGACGCATCGTGGCCGGCCGCATGAGCGAAATCCTCGGCCAGCAGGTTGTCGTCGAAAATGTCGGTGGCGAGGGCGGCGAGGCCGGCGCCAAGCGCGTGGCCGACGCTGCACCCGACGGCTATGCGATCGTGATGGGGACCGTCGGCACCCATGCGCAGAGCCAGACGCTTTACAAGACGCCGCGGTACAATGCGCTGACCGATTTCACGCCGGTGGCGCTGCTCGCCGAGGTGCCGATCGTGCTGATCGCGCGCCGTGACTTGCCGGTCGAGGACCTCAAGTCGTTTGCCGCGCATGTCAAGGAGAACGAGAGCAAGATGACGTTCGGCTCGGCCGGCGCCGGCTCCGCCAGTCATCTGGCGTGCGTGGTCGCCAACGCCGCACTGGGGCTTAAGGTTGCCCACGCACCCTATCAGGGAACGGGTCCCGCGACCGAAGACCTGCAGGGCGGACGCATCGACTATCTGTGCGAAATTGCCGCCACTGCCGGGCCCGCGCTTGACAGCGGCAGCGTGAAAGGCATCGCGGTGATGGCCCCGCGCCGCTCGCGCGTATTGCCGGCTTTGCCCACCGCCATGGAGCAAGGCGTTGCGGGCATCGACGCCTATACCTGGAACGCGATCTTCCTGCCGAAGGGCGCACCGGAAGCGGTGGTCAGGACGCTCGCGGATGCGGTCGATAAGGCGCTCGAAACGCCCGCCATCAAGGAGCGGCTGACGGAGCATGGATGGATCGTCGTGCCGAAGGACCGCCGCACGCCCGCCTTTCTTGCGTCCTTTCTCAAAACCGAAATCGAGAAGTGGGCAGGACCGATCACGGCCAGCGGCGCAACGGTGGAATAGGGCGGGCGTCGAATCGTCTTGTGATATATGGATTTCGGTTCCGGTCCTGCGGTGCGCCGCGCGGTCGTCCGGCATGGCGCATGTTCTCGACATTTTGCCGCCGGCCCGCGCGAGCCTGCGTCGCCGGCGGGTGGACAGGGGTTATCGGATGGCAGCGTTGGGGCAGCGCGTCCTGGTCATCGAAGACGAGGTTCTGATCCGGATGCTCGCCGTCGACATGCTCGAGGAAATCGGGCACGACGTGGTCGAG
This sequence comes from Pseudorhodoplanes sp., assembly GCA_008933495.1. Lineage (GTDB taxonomy): Bacteria > Pseudomonadota > Alphaproteobacteria > Rhizobiales > Xanthobacteraceae > Pseudorhodoplanes. Next base: position 3,138 of record WBUW01000088.1, on the reverse strand, counting down.
GCCGGCACGGCCGCCGAGGCGCTCGAAAAGCTGCGTGGCCCGGGTTCGTCCTTTGCGATCGTGTTTCTCGATATCGGGCTGCCCGACATGCACGGCGACGATCTGATCGCCGAAATTCGCAATAGTCATCCGGGCATGCCGCTCCTGGTCGCCAGCGGCGAAGACCAGGCCGAACTCAGCCGCCGCCTTGGCGACTTTGAACCGATCTTTTTCCTGGGCAAGCCCTATGACATGGGCCGCCTGCAGGAGGCGCTCGCCGCCGTGCAGCAGAAAACGGGCTGACCGGCGTCGCGCGCCGGCGGCGCTCACAGCGCGCGCAGGATGGTGGCGAGAACGATCAGGGTCGCGCCCGCCAGTCCGGACACGACGCCGAACATGACGATGCTGCCGGAATCGGCGGTGTGCGCGTGCGCATGGCCGCGCGTCATGCGGACCGGAGCGGCAAGCGGCATGAACGGAAGCATCAACCGTTTCCCCACGGAACTGGCGGCGCCATGAATCCCGAGTCGCGGGGCGGGGCGCGAGTCCTTTATTTGGCCGCGCCCGCTTGACAGCGGCCGCAACCGACGTTCGCCGGTTGCGGCGGAATCAGGCCGCCCGCTGCCAGAGCCGGCCGCTTGCGATTCGCGCGCCTTCCGCCATGGCCTCGAACTTGGCCCATATCACGCGCGGATTGACCTCGGTCTTGTAGCAGGCCTGCGACGAGAATCCGCAGTCGGGCGCCGCCAGCACGTTTTCACGCCCGACGCGATTGGCGAACCGGCACAGGCGTTCGGCGATGAGTTCGGGATGCTCGACGATGTTGCTGGCATGGGTGATGACACCGGGAATGATCGCCTTGCCGTCGGGCAGTTTCACCGCTTCCCACAGATGGTATTCGTGCTCGTGGCGGCAATTGGCGGCTTCGAACGAATAGGCGATCGCGTTCACCTTCAGCATATGGCCGATCACCTGCGACAGGTCGGCCTCGTAGATGCGCGGGCCTTCATTGATGCCGTAGCAGGTGTGATAGCGCACCTTCTCGGACGGGATGCCGCGCAGGCTGTGGTTGAGCGTCTCGACATAGAGCGCCGCCTTGCGCGCTTTTTCCTTTTCGTCGAGGCCGGGCTCGGCGAAAATGTCGGACAGGAACGGGTCGTCGATCTGCAGCAGGAAGCCGGCCTCGACGATGGCCAGATATTCGGTGCGCAGCGCCTCGCCGACGGCGACGAGATAGTCCTGCTCCGATTTGTAATAGGCGTTGTGGCCGACCCCGCTGGGCGCGACCGCGGGCATGAAGGCTTCCACATGCGGCACCTGCGCGAGCGCGGCCTTGAGATTGGCGATGTCGGCGCTTAGCGCGGCCGCGCCGCGATAGCGCACCGGCCCGACGCAGAACATCGGATGGATCGGGGCGACGCTGCCGCCCATCATCGCGCGCTTGAAATAATCTTCGTAATAGTCCGGAAAGGCGGCGATCTCGCGCGCGAACAGCTTCGGCCCCTGGCCCGGCCGCGGTTCGAACCCCTCCAGCCGCTCGTTCACATAGGCGAAGAAACCGGGTTTCGACATTTCGCCGTCGGTGACGACATCGATTCCGGCCTCGGCCTGCAGGCGCACGCTCTCGGCGACCGCCGCGCGCACGCACGCGTCATAGGCGCCGGGGTCGATGCGCTGGCCCGCCAGGCGGGCTTTCATGCGGTCGAGCAGGGCGGCCGGACGCGGCAGGCTGCCGACATGGGTGGTCAGGATCCGATCGGTGCTTCGCTTCATTTTCCCGTTTCCCGCGCGCAAGACGGCGCGCATTGCCGCACGGTTTGCGCGCAAGGGCAAGGCGGGACGGGGAGCGCCGCACGAAGTCGGCCGGGGTGCGATGAGCGCGGAAAGCGCCGCCGGCGCCGTTCGCGCGTCGGGCGCGGCTAAAGCGGGATGACTTTTCTTCGAATCGTCATCCCGCCTGGGCCCTTTGTTTGAGCGTGATCTTTTCCGAAAACCGCTTCACACTTTTCGGGATCATGCTCTAACGATAGACGTAGACGATGCGCCGCGAGCCGGGATCGACCAGAACCGGCTGGCGGTTCACATGGACGTAGCGGTACTGATAGTCGGGAATGGTCTGTAGCTGCACGCTCTCCGGCAGGCCGGCGCCGATCACGACTTCGCCGTCGAGATAGACCGGGTCGGCGGGATTGGAGACGACATAGCTGCGTACGGTGGCGGGCGGGGCGATGTCGAGCGGAGCGGCCACGCCGGTGGTGGTCACGGCGGTCGGGGGCGGCGCAACAAGCGTGCCCGACACGGCCGCGGCCGGCGCGTCATAGGTGACGAGCGGAACCGCCACCGGCGCCGGACGCTGTCCGGCGATGGCGCCGCCGGAAGGTCCCGTCACCTGCGTCGTCAGGTATTGCGAATAGATCCAGCCCGCCTGGCCGCGGAACTGGATCTGGCACCACAGGCTGCCTGCGATGCAGCCAACGAGGCTTGCGCGTTCACGCGCGCGCATCACGTCGGTGACGGGATGTTCCGGCCCGGGGCCCGAGCGGACGTTGAGATCGATGATCGCGGTTCCGACGATCGTCCGCGCTTCCTGGGCCTGCGCGGTTGCGCCGGCAAGCGTCAAAGCCGCGAACAAGGCGGCGGTGATACGGGGGCTCGTCATGACATTCACCTTCATGCACCGGGTGGCTTGATCGGTCGCAGAGACAACGCAGCGGACCGCCCCTGTGTTCCGGAGCGAGCCTGGTTCCCGGTCAGCGCGGACGGATGTCCGGAGTGCGACGAAGGCGCCAGGGCGCCCGGATCATTTCGGCGACCGCGCGGCGATGGGCCATGGCGCGGCGCTCGAAACCGTGCCAGGTCGCGTAACCGATGGCCGCCGTCACAAGGAAGGCGGCGACGAGCGAGGGCCAGAACGAGCCGATCAGCAGCAGGGAAAATTGCTGCACCGGCCAGGCGAAGACATAGATGCCGTAGGAGGCGTCGCCGCCGCGCGAAAACCAGCTCATGGCGCGTGCCTGGCCAAGGCCGATGATGGCGGCCGCAAGCGCGCCGGCAACCAGCGGCGGCCGCATGGTCACGTCATCGGGAACGAGATTGACAAGGACGATCGCCGCAAGCCCCGCCGCCCCGAGCGCGAGCGGCCGGCGGCCGAGCAACGGC
>WBUW01000087.1 GCA_008933495.1 Pseudorhodoplanes sp. | reverse complement strand
CGATTGCATCGAACGGCTTCAGTTCCGGCGCGGTCAGCGGCCGGCGGAACAGGTTGCGGCGCAGCGTGGTGACCGGCTTCAGTCCGGGGGCCGCTTTGGCCGCCGCCTGCAGGCTTTCGAGCGCGGGCGCGTCGCTGTCGAGCGCGGTGATGCGCGCGCCTTCGGCGAGCCGCAGGCTGAATGGCCCGACGCCGCAGAAGAGGTCGGCGACCGATCGTGCGTGCCCGGCGGCGGCAGCGACCAGCCGGGCGAGCGTTTCTTCACCGCGCGCGGTTGCCTGCAGGAACGAACCCGGCGGCAATGCCACGGTCGCCCGCCCCATGCGCAGCGAAGGCACGGTGCGGCGGACGATGAGTTCGCCGTGCCGCGTGATGCGTGCGAGGCCGTGTTTTTCGGCGGTGCGCGCGAGAGCGGCCGTCTGCGCGGTCGAGAGCGCGCCCGATCCGCGCACATCGACGTCGGGTCCGTTGTCGGTTGCGGTCATCTGGATGTCGAGCGCCTTGTCGGTGCTTTCGAGCGCCTCGGCGATCGCCCATGCCGCCGGGACGGCGCCGGCGAGGCCCGGCGCGAGCACGGGGCAGGCCTCGATCGGGACGAGGGTATGGGCGCGCAGCGCGGCGAATCCGACTTCGAGAATGGTCCTGGTGCCGCGCCGGGCATGGAAGGTCGCGCGGCGCCGGCCCTCGCCGTGCGCATCGATCAGCGGTTCGACCGTCGCCTCAAGGCCGGCATGCGCCAGCGCCGCGACGACGAGACCGTACTTCCACTCCCGGTAGCGCTCGACGACCCAGTGCTGGATCGCGCATCCGCCGCAGACGCCGAAGTGCGCGCAGATGGCCGGAATGCGCTCGTCGCTCGGCGTGACCACCCGCAGCAGGTGGCGGCGGTCGGGATGGCCGGCAACCGGCTCCACCTCCACCGTCTCGCCAGGCAGCGTGTAGGGCGTATAGACGGGACCTTGCGGGGTGTCCGCAATGCCGTCGCCGCGATGGCCGAGGCGCACGATGGTCAGTTGTTCGATCATACCTGCGTCCGGCCGCGTCCAGGTTGCGGATCACAGATATCGGGCGCTAGCCGGGTCGGCAACCGGCGCGCGAGCAACCAATCATGCGGCGGATGCGGGCGCGACGCCTGCGGACTCGACTTCGGTGATGGTGCAGACGCGATTGCGACCGCCGCGCTTGGCGGCATAGAGCGCGGTGTCGGCGCGCTTGATCAGCACGCTGAGATCCGCCATCTCCGGGGTCGCCTCCGCGACCCCGATGCTGACCGTCATGTCGAGATGGTACTCACCGATCGCGAGTGGCTGATTGGCGATGGCGGTGCGCAGACGATCGGCAAAGATCGCAGCGTCCGAAAGCGACGTCTCGGGCAAGAGCAGGACGAATTCCTCGCCGCCGAACCGGGCCGCTATATCGGATTGCCGCTTCTGGTCGCTGCAGATCGCGCCAAGCTGCGAAATCAGCCGGTCGCCGACATCGTGGCCGAAATTGTCATTAACCAATTTGAAATGGTCAATATCCAGCATCAAGAGCGACAGCGGCCGCTGGTGTCGGCGGTGGCGGCTCCATTCGCTCTCGGCGAGTTCCAAGAACCGGCGCCGGTTATGGAGGCCAGTCATGCTGTCCTGCGAGGCAAGCTCTTCGAGCTTGTCGACCTGCTGCATGGTCTCCGTTTCGTCGGTATAGAGGATCACGCGCGTACCGTTGCGCAAAATCACACATCGCACGCACAGGGTCTTGCCGTCGGTCATGCGCACATGCAGCGGTGCGGGATTGTCTTCCTGCACCCAGGCCAGCCGTGAGGCAACATAGGCCTCCGTGTTATCGGGGGCGCTGGCGTAAACGCCGCTGACGGCCATCTGCCGCAGCAGATCGGAAAAGAATGGTCGTTCGCCGGGAACCAGCGGGCGCAGGTGACCCATTTGGCGCACCGCGCGATTCATGAAAACGATCTGCAGGTTTCTGTTGAGCAGCAGGACGCCATGGTCGATCTGGTTGAGGGCCGAGCGCAGTATCTCCAGCTCCTCGTTACGCCGGACGACGTCGGTAATATTGGTATAGACCATGACGCGTCCGCCGCCGGGCAAGACGGCACATTCGACGTGCGCGACCTGTCCGTCGCTCATCCGGAACTGGTGCGGCGAGGTATCGCCGGCCTGTATCTGCGCGATGCGGCGCGCGAGATAATCGGACTGCTGGTCGCGCGGCACCGGGGTAATGCCCGCTTCGCAGCCGATTTGCATGATTTCCCCCAGAGTCGGCCGGCGGGCGGCGATCTCGTCGGGAATCTGCCCGCGGTTGCGCATGGCGCGGTTTATGAACTGTGCGCGTAGTTGGCTGTCGAGCAGCAACACGCCGACGTCGATCTGATCGAATGCGGCACGCAGCGCAATGAGTTCCTGCGGCGAGGTTTCCGCCAGCGCATTTTCTTTTGCGCCGGTTCTCCGGCCGATCAACGGTACGGCAACGAGCGTTGCGCAAGCCAGTACCACGAGACCGGACCAGTCCATAGCCGGGCTGGCCATCGCTCCCGTGACGCCGACGACGGCGGTGCCGACGGCCACCGCGCCGCTGCAATAACCGGGCGCAATTCCCGCGCGCGCGGCCACGATGACCGGAAAAAACAAAATCAGTTCGGGTGCGGGCAGCGGCAAATGCGAAGCGCCGAACAGCATGGCCGCGCCGGCGAGCGCGGTTCCTGCAATTGCAACAATGCAAGTATGGATGTGACCCGTCATTGCTGGGTGGGCGCCTGATTCATCGCCAGACTGGCAGCAATTCAATATTTTTCATTTGATGCTGAAAGCAATTTCCGCGATGCGCGGACGGTTCCTGCCCGTATGGCTAACAGGAGATTGATGCGGGCGCTGCTGCACCAGCCCGCCAGGCAAGCAGTCAGGCGAGCCGAATGGTTCCCGAAGCACGGTCCTTGCCGAGCGCCTCGAATACCTTGGCGACGATGCCCCTGGCGTCGAGGCCGGCTTTCGCATACATGGCGGCCGGGTTGTCGTGATCGATGAAAATGTCCGGCAGCACCATCGCGCGCAGTTTCAATCCGGTGTCGAGCACGCCGTTTTCGGCCAGCGCCCGCATCACATAGCTGCCAAATCCGCCGATCGAGCCCTCCTCGATCGTGATAAGGACTTCATGCTCGCGCGCAAGCCGCAACACGAGGTCGATGTCGAGCGGCTTGGCGAAGCGCGCGTCGGCGACCGTGGTCGAGAGGCCGAATCCGGCAAGCTCGTCGGCGGCTTTCAGGCATTCCGACAGGCGGGCGCCGAAATTCAGGAGCGCGATCTTGCCGCCTTCGCGCAGGATGCGGCCCTTGCCGATTTCGAGCGGAACGCCGGCCTCGGGCATGGTGACGCCGATGCCTTCGCCGCGCGGGAAGCGCACGGCGCTCGGGCGGTCGTCGACGGCGACCGCGGTTGCGACCATGTGCGCGAGGTCGGCTTCGTCGGCCGCCGCCATCACCACGAAGCCGGGCAGGCAGCCGAGATAGGCGATGTCGAACGAGCCGGCATGGGTCGGCCCGTCGGCGCCGACGAGGCCGGCGCGGTCGATCGCAAAGCGCACCGGCAGCGACTGGATCGCGACATCGTGCACGACCTGGTCGTAGGCGCGCTGCAGGAAGGTCGAATAGATGGCGGCGAACGGCTTGTAGCCCTCGGCGGCGAGTCCGGCGGCGAAGGTGACCGCATGCTGCTCGGCGATGCCGACGTCGAAGCAGCGCGAGGGAAATTCCTTGGCGAACAGGTCAAGCCCGGTGCCCGAGGGCATCGCCGCCGTCACCGCCACGATGCGGCCGTCCTTGCGCGCCTCGCGGATCAGGCTGTGGGCGAACACGCTGGTATAGACCGGGGCGTTCGACTTGGACGTGGCCTGCGCGCCGGTGGCGACGTCGAACTTGACCACGCCGTGATACTTGTCGGCGGAGATTTCGGCCGGGCCGTAGCCCTTGCCCTTCTGGGTGACGACATGGACCAGGATCGGGCCGGTCTCGGCGTCGCGCACGTTCTTGAGCACCGGCAGCAGGTGGTCGAGATTATGGCCGTCGATCGGCCCGACATAATAGAAGCCGAGTTCCTCGAACAGCGTGCCGCCGGTCCAGAAGCCGCGCGCATATTCCTCGGCGCGCAGCGCGCTGCGCTCGAAGAATTTCGGCAGCCTGCGCGCGAGCTGCTTGCCGATCTCGCGCAGCGACCGGTAGGTCTTGCCGGAAATCAGCCGCGCCAGATAGGCCGACATGGCGCCCACCGGCGGGGCGATCGACATGTCGTTGTCGTTGAGGATGACGATCAGGCGCGAATTCATCGCCCCGGCATTGTTCATCGCCTCGTAGGCCATGCCCGCCGACATCGCCCCGTCGCCGATCACGCACACGACATTGTGCGGCTTGCCCTGAAGGTCGCGCGCCACCGCCATGCCGAGCCCGGCCGAGATCGAGGTCGAGGAATGGGCGGCGCCGAACGGGTCGTAGACGCTTTCGCTGCGCTTGGTAAAGCCGGACAGCCCGCCGCCCTGGCGCAGCGTGCGGATGCGGTCGCGCCTGCCGGTGAGGATTTTGTGCGGATAGGCCTGGTGGCCGACGTCCCAGATCAGCCGGTCGGTCGGGGTATCGAACACGTAATGCAGGGCGACCGTCAGCTCGACGACCCCGAGGCCGGCGCCCAGATGGCCGCCGGTCACCGCCACCGCGTCGATCGTCTCGCGGCGCAGTTCGTCGGCAACCTGCCGCAGATGCTTTTCCTCGAGACGCCGCAGATCCTGTGGAATCCGGATCGTGTCGAGCAGGGGGGTCTTGGACAAGGGGCGTTCTCCGCTCCGCCGGGGCGGCGTCGCCGCCGCCTTGCGACCCTTACAACAGACGATGAGCCGAACGCAATTTGTCCGGCGCCGCGGACGGGCATAGCCGCGCGCGGAGGCGGGACGGTCGCCGCCGCCCGGCTTTCAGAGCTCGGCGCCGCCGGCAGGGAACCGGCCGCGCGCCTCAGCGCTTGGGCTTGGTCTTGTCCTTGTTGTCCGGGCCGAATGCGGCGAACGGGTTGGAGGCGAAAACCCCGGCCGGGCTCTTCTTGGTGTTGTCCTCGGCCAGCCGCTTGATGAAGGTTTCGGGCAGATACAGGTTCGGATTGGGCGTATCGAGCCCGATATGCTTGGCGATATCGGCGGCGAACGAATTGCAGTTGTAGGTCGGCGCGTGCCAGGTCTTGGTCTCGCGCTGCAGCTTCTGGATATAGGCGAGGGCGCGCCTGTACTCGGCCTCGGTCAGCGTCATGCAGAAGCGCGCGGTCAGATACTGCTCGTCGAGGTCGCCATAGCTCACGCCGGTTTCGGCCGGGACCGGGACCATGTGACCCTGCATGTAGGTGGCGGGATCGTCGCCTTTGGGATGCAGCCCGGCGACCTTGAAGCTCGCAAACCGGTTGCCGCCGCCGAGCACGCCGTGGAACACGAAGGTGTGGCCGTAGCTCGCCGCCGTGCGCGAACGGAATTCCACGAAATACGGCTTGCCGGCCGCGCGCGCGGTGCGGCAGCCGATCGAGGTCACCGGTTCCTTGATCTTCGCCTGCGCCGGCTTGGTTGCGGGCTTGGTACCCGCCGCCCCGGCCGTCTGCGCCTGGGCGGTGGCGTATGTCAGCCCGGCGGCCAGCGCCAGCGCGCCCGCAAGGCCAAGCGTCCGGCATCCCTTCCAGCTATTGCGATGGTCGCGCACTGCATATCCTCCTCGTGCGGGCCGGCCCGGCGGCGCTGGCTTTTCGCCCGCTCCTGCCGCATCCCGGCGCAGGACCGAAGTTTACAGCATTCCGTGCGCGGCGGACCGGGACCCATGGCGATGCACGGAAATTTGTCGTGTGGTGCGGCGCAATTGCCACGTGCCGCGGCCATCGGCGGGCGCTGCCGATGCGCCGCGCATAGGGCGCGCGCGCAGGCGGTTGCCGATACAGAAAGGGGCCGGCTTTCGCCGGCCCTTCCGTAGCACTGTTACTCAAGTTCAGGTTTAAGTCGGCGTCAGCCTTTGGTGACGACCGGAGCTTTTCCGATCGGAGCCTTGCCAACGGTCGTGCAACCCGCAACGCCCACGAGCGTGAGCACAGCGGCCGCAACCAAGATTACCTTCTTCATGGAGAGCACCCCCGTGTCATGACAGTTAACCACTATAGGATTTCCGCAAGGGGCCTCTAGTGCCAAAAAGACACACAAAAGCCCCGTCTGTGGCAATGTGCTGCAGTCGATTGGACGCAGACCCGCTGTCCTTCAAATAACCGACTGAGAAATAACGGCTAAATTCTCTTCCCGGCAATGCCAATCAGGCGCCGGACAAGATGTGAAAAACGCCCCGGCCGGCAAGAAATTTTGCATCCCTGGCCTGTTAAACGAGCCTCGCGCCACCGCAACCGGCTCAGCCCGGCAAACGGGCGTGTCGCCGGCGCCGGCGTGTCCGGGTTGATTCGGTGTGGAATTACCGTGTCGATAATCCCGCGATGTGGCGCGGCCGTCATCGCATCGGTAACATTTCGCCCTTATTCTGCCGGCCAAACCGTTATGCGCCGCCCGGCGCTTCCAAACCGAGAGGTTGGAATGAGGAAGCTTTGTCTGTTGTGCCTTGGGCTGGTCGTGTCCGTGATTGTGGTCGCGGACGCCGGATCGCGCCCTGCATATGCGCGCCAGGAAATCAGTTTGAACGGCTACGCGCCGGGAACCATTGTCGTGCGGACGAGTTCGCGCCGCCTGTATTATTTCACCGGCAATGGCCGGGCCATCAGCTACCCGGTCGGCGTCGGACGCGCCGGCAAGACCTGGACCGGCTCGACCTTCATCACCAGCATCCGCCTGCGGCCCGACTGGTCGCCGCCGGCCGAAATCCGGCGTGACAAGCCCTCCCTGCCGCATGTCATTCCAGGCGGCTCGCCGCGCAATCCGATGGGGGCGGCCGCGCTCCTGCTGGCCAAGGGCGAATACGCCATCCACGGCACCAACGCGCCCGGCTCGATCGGCGGTTTCGTGTCCTATGGCTGCATCCGTATGCACAATGCCGACATTCTGCACCTGATGCAGCGCGTGCATATGGGAACGCCGGTCGTCGTCACACGTTGACGGCCCTGCCGGCTCTGCCGGCTCTGCCGGCACGCAAGAAGCGGGATCGCGCGGCGGTTGTTGAGGCTGGCGCGACATGACACGATGCGGCCGATGATCGGCACCCCGTATCCGCAGCGTCATGCCTCCTAGGTTTCCCTGGGCCACCTGGCCCGACGAACGCCTGCTCCGCCTTCGCCTGAAGGATCTCAAGGTCACCGTCGAGGACACCTGGCTGGAGCGACGGCTCGCCGACCTCTATGAGGAGCTTGGGCAGCGCGGCCTGCGCATCCGGCCGCACGCCTGGATTTCCAGCGAATGGTTCAGCCCCGACGACACGCCGGGCATCGCCATCCCGTTCTATCTCGCGCATCCGCGCCTGATGCGCCTTGAGCGCAAGATGATCATCGAGGTCGAGGGCGGCAGCGACCGCGAGTGCATGCGCATCCTGCGCCATGAGGCCGGGCATGTGGTCCAGCACGCCTATCAGCTCCACCGCCGGCGCAAGTGGCAGCACCTGTTCGGCCGCTCGTCCACCCGCTATCCGAGCTATTACCGGCCCAATCCGGCGAGCAAGAATTTCGTCCAGCACTTACGGCTGTGGTATGCGCAGAGCCATCCCGACGAGGATTTTGCCGAGACCTTCGCGGTATGGCTCGCGCCGCGTTCGAACTGGCGCAAGCGTTACGAGGGCTGGCCGGCGCTCAAGAAGCTGGTCTATGTCGACGAGCTGATGGCGGAGATCGCGGGGCAAAAGCCGCTGATGACCAGGCGCCTGCACGTCGATCCGCTCAGCCGCAACACCATGACGCTGGCCGAGCATTACAGGAAGAAGCATGCCTTCTATGCGATCGAAACCCCGACCACCTATGATCGCGACCTGCTTCGCATCTTTTCCACCGATCCGAACCACCGCACCGCGCCGACGGCGTCCGCCTTCATCCGCAAAAATCGCGCCAAGGTCCGCCAGATGGTGTCGAAATGGACCGGCGAGTATCAGCTCACGCTTGACGCCGTGCTCGACGAAATGATCGATCGCTGCCGCGAGCTGAAATTGCGGGCGGTGGGCCCGGAGCGGCAATTGCGGCTCGATTTCGCAGTCCTGTTGACGGCGAAGACGGTTCATTCTCTTTATAGTCCGTCGCGGCGACAATGGTTCGCGCTTTAGACTGATTCGCCCGACAAGGCAGGCGCGTTATGAAACGTCTTCGTGTTCTGGTGCTGTTGCACCCGGACCTCGTGCCTCCGGATTCGCTCCATGGTTATAGCGAACAGGAAATTCATTCCTGGAAGACCGAATTCGACGTCGTCAGCACGCTGCGCGCGAGCGGCCATGACGTGCGCCCGCTCGGCGTCCAGAACGAGCTGAAACTGATCAGGGACGAAATCGAAAGCTGGAAGCCCGACATTGTCTTCAACCTGCTCGAACAATTCCACGGCGACCCGACCTACGACCAGAACGTCGCGAGCTATCTCGAACTCCTGCGCATTCCCTATACCGGCTGCAATCCGCGCGGGCTGATCCTGGCGCGCGGCAAGGATCTGTCGAAGAAGCTGCTGCTCTATCACCGCATTCCGGTGCCGGCGTTCGCGGTGTTTCCGATGCGGCGCAAGATCAAGCGCCCGGCGCGGCTGGCGCTGCCGCTCATCGTCAAGAGCATCAGCGAGGATGCATCCTACGGCATCGCGCAGGCCTCGCTGGTCGACAGCGACGAGAAGCTCAACGAGCGGGTGACCTTCATTCACGAGCGCATCGGCACCGCCGCGATCGCCGAGCAATATATCGACGGCCGCGAAATCTATGTCGGGGTCGTCGGCAACGAGCGGCTGCGCGTCTTGCCGATCTGGGAGCTCGATTTCGGCGACCTGCCGCCCGGCACGAGCCGGATTGCGACCGAGAAGGTCAAGCACGATCTCGACTATCAGCAGCCGCGGCATCAAGCAGGGGCCGGCGAAGGACCTTTCGCCCGAGGCGTGCTCGCGCATCGTCAAGATCGTCAAGCGCGTCTGCCGCATCCTGGAAC
>WBUW01000086.1 GCA_008933495.1 Pseudorhodoplanes sp. | reverse complement strand
CCGGTTATCGACCCAGAGGCGCCGCCCTTGCGGCCTGAACGTCACATCGCGAACTCGATCGCGACCATGCGCCGACGATTAATCGTTGCATTGGTCAAGACACTATCGCGATGCCCATGTTGCGCCGTTCAAACCCAGAGACGCACCTGTAGTTCATGACGCAGTAAGATTAGCTCCTTGTTTGCGCATGATCTTTTCTGAAAACCGCTTCACACTTTTCGGGATCATGCGCTGGGATCAGGCGGGCCACGATTCCGCGGTCATATCGGCCGCCCGGCTGCCGACGAGATCGGTCGTTGTCTCGCAGCCATGCTGCTGCAGGGCGGCAAGGATGCCGGACTTGATGGCCGGGACAAGGCTGAGGCCCTCGAAGACCAGGGCGGTGTAAATCTGGATCAAACTCGCGCCCGCCAGAATTTTCTGCACCGCAGTGCGGCCGGAATCGACGCCGCCGACCCCGATCAGCGGGAAGGCGTCCTCCGCGCGCACATAGGTCTCCGCCAGCATCCTGGTCGACAGTGCAAACAGCGGGCGACCGGACAAACCGCCCTGCTCGGTGGCCTTCGCGCGTTCTCGCAGCGTCGGCGGCCGCGACAAGGTCGTGTTGCCGACGATCATGCCGTCCAGCTTGCGGGCGCGCGCGACGCCGACAATATCGTCGAGTTCCGGCAGCGAGAGGTCGGGCGCAATCTTGAGCAACACCGGGACCGGCCCGGCGCGATCGCGCGCCCGGTCGCGCGCGTCGACGACGCGCCCTAGAAGGTCGTTGAGGGCGTTCGCCTGCTGCAGATCGCGCAGCCCCGGCGTATTCGGAGACGACACATTGACCGTAAGATAGCTCGCCACCGGCGCGAAGACCTCGATCAGCCGCACATAATCGGCGACGCGATTAGGACTGTCCCGGTTGGCGCCGATATTGATTCCGACGATGCCGCCCCCGGCGGCGCGCCGCGCAAGCCGCGCCAGCACCGCCTCCATCCCGTCGTTATTGAAGCCGAGCCGATTGATGATCGCCCCGTCGGCATCGAGCCGGAAAATCCGCGGCCGCGGATTGCCCGCCTGCGGGCGGGGTGTCACCGTACCAATCTCGACGAAGCCGAACCCGAGCTTCAACAGGGCGTCGGGCACTTCCCCGTTCTTGTCGAAGCCGGGTGCCACACCGATCGGATTGGGGAAATTCAAGCCAAATACGCGGATTTTCAGACGCGGATCGTCGGCGCGCGGCGCCGGAAGAGGCGCGATCTTAAGGCCCGAAATGGCAAACCGGTGCGCGTCTTCGGGATCGAGCGCCCGCAAGAGGGGTCTGGCGAAGCGGTCGAACAAGCCGATCAAGATTCTCTCCGGGCTGGGCCGCCGGGACGGTATCGGCGCCTTTGCGCTTGTTCAAGAAAGGCGGCGCGGATTACGCTGGACAGACATACCGGAACGCACTAACGGATGTAGGATAAAAGTCATAGGAACGGGCACCCATGGCGGCACAATCCATGCTCACGCATGCGCAAATCTGGGCAGGCATTGACCGCCTGGCCGCGCGGGCCGGCCTGTCATCCTCCGGTCTGGCAAAGAAGGCCGGCCTCGATCCGACCACCTTCAACAAGTCGAAACGAATCACCCCGGACGGCCGCGCCCGCTGGCCATCCACCGAATCGATCGCCAAGGCGCTGGCGGCCACCGGCACCACAGTCGATACCTTCATCACGCTGCTCACCGACAGCGGCAAGGCGGTCATCCAGGCGGTGCCGCTGATCGGCTTCGCGGAGGCCGGCGGCGGCGGCTATTTCGACGACGGCGGCTTCCCGGTCGGCAAGGGCTGGGACGAAATCGCCTTTCCGTCGGTCAATGACGAACACGCCTATGCGCTGGAGATTTCCGGCAACTCGATGGAGCCGGCTTATCGCAAGGGCGACGTGATCATTGTCTCGCCGGCGGCGCCGATCCGGCGCGGCGACCGCGTGGTGGTCAAGACCCGGAAGGGCGAGGTGATGGTCAAGCAACTCAATCGCCGCACCTCGAAAAGCATCGAACTGCAATCGCTCAATGCCGACCATCCGGACCGGACCTTGCCGACGAGCGAGGTGCTCTGGATCGCCCGCATCATGTGGGCGAGCCAATAAGCCGCCGTCAAGCCGACCGCGCAAGGGCACCATCGATCATCTCGATGGTGTTCTTGAGCCCGTAAACGGCGACGAAGGAACCAAAGCGCGGACCCTTCTCCTGGCCGAGCAGGACCTGATAGAGCATGTTGAACCATTCGAGCGACACGCCCGGCTTGCCGTCCCTGGTCTTGATCTTGCCGGTCTTGTCGAGGAACGGTTCGCGGCGCCCGACTTCGTAGACCACATCCTGAATGTCCCCGGCCGAGGCATCGGAGGGCAATTGCGAGAGCGCGTCGCGCAGGTCGCTGAGCGCCGCGCGCTCCTGCTCGCCGGGCTCGCGGTAGGTCTTCGCCGGCAGCACGAAGTCACGGAAATAATGGATCGCATAGTCCACGAGCTCATTGAGCTTGGGATGCGTCTGCGGCGTGACACCCGGCCGGTAGCGGCCGATAAAGCCCCATAGCGTTTCGGCATTTTCTGCATTCGACGACGAGACAAGCGCGAGCAGCATCGCGAACGTGATCGGCATGTCGATTTTCGGCGGATGTCCCGAATGGATATGCCAGACCGGGTTCGACAGCCGCTGCCGGTCGTCCTGACGCTGATAGGCGTCGAGATACTGATGATATTCATCGACGTGTCGCGGAATGACGTCGAAATAAAGCCGCTTGGCGGCCTTCGGCTCGCGATACATGAACAGGGACAGCGATTCCGGGCTCGCATAGCGCAGCCACTCGTCGATCGTGAGACCGTTGCCCTTGGACTTTGAAATCTTCTGCCCCTTCTCGTCGAGGAACAGCTCGTAATTGAAGCCTTCCGGCGGCCGGCCGCCGATGGCGCGGCAGATTTCGCCCGACAGCTTGACCGAATCGATCAAATCCTTTCCGGCCATTTCGTAGTCGATCCCGAGCGCCACCCAGCGCATCGCCCAGTCCGGCTTCCATTGCAGCTTGCAGCGCCCGCCGGTCACCGGCGTCGTCACCGTCTCCCCGGTATCGGGATCCTCGTAGGTGATGGTGCCAGCCTTGCCATCATGCGCGATGACCGGCACCTGCAGCACGACGCCAGTGCGTTCGGAAATCGGCAGGAACGGCGAATAGGTCTGCGCGCGCTCCTCGCGCAGCGACGGCAGCATGATGCCCATCACCGCGTCGAAATGCGCAAGTACCCGCAACAGCGTCTCGTCGAAGCGGCCCGCCGTGTAGCAGGCGGTCGCCGACAGGAACTCGTACTCGAAGCCGAACACATCGAGGAACGCCCGCAGCCGCGCATTGTTATGTTCGCCGAAGCTCGGATGCGTTCCGAACGGGTCGGGCACTTTCGTCAGCGGCTTGCCGAGATGCTCGGCGACCATGTCCTTGTTGGGGATGTTGTCGGGCACCTTGCGCAGGCCGTCCATATCGTCGGAGAAGGCGATCAGGCGGGTCTTCACCTTGTCGCCGGTCAGGACGCGGAACGCATGACGCACCATGGTGGTGCGCGCCACTTCGCCGAACGTTCCGATATGCGGAAGGCCGGAGGGGCCATAGCCGGTCGCGAAAATGATCTCGTCCTTCGGCCGCTTGTTCAGACGGGCGACAATCTTGCGCGCTTCCTCGAACGGCCAGGCGCTCGAATGCTCGGCAATCTCCCGCAGGTTCGACGCCATCTCGATCACCGACATCATGCTCTCCTGATGCGGACGTTTAGGTGACGACGGCCCTCGCCGTCAAATCGGATGTCAGAAGGGACTGACCGGGAAATAGCGCAGCCACAGGTCGGTCAATTGGCCCTTTTCCCAAAGCCGGAACAGGGCCCAATTCAGCGCCTGACGCAAGGTATCGTTGCCGCGCCGGACCGCGATGCCGACACCCTCGCCGAAAAAATGACTGTCGAAGAAGGGGCCGCCGGTAAAGCTGCAGCAGCCTGCCGACTCCGTGCCATTGATCCAGAACGACAACGCAATCGCGTCCCCGAAAACATAATCGGCTTCGGCGCGCCGCAGCGCGTCACGTGCGGCTTGCGCCGACGGGTAGGGCCGCAACTCGGCCTCCGTGAACAAAAGCTTCAGATAGGCCTCGTGCGCGGAGCCTGCGACCACCGCCACTTTTTTGCCTTCCAGAAACTCGGGCCGCACCTCGCCCAGCGCGCCGTCCCGCCGCGCCACGAAGCGCGCCGGCACGCGGTAATAGGGATCGGTGAAGTCGAGAATCTTGCGGGTCGCCGGCGTCACCGCAATGGAGGCGATCAGGGCATCGCCGCGATTGGCTGCAAGCGCGGGCACCAGGGTGTCGAACCGGCGCATCTGGATGGTACATTGGATTTTCATTTCGTCGCAGAGAGCACGCGCGAGATCGACATTGAATCCGGTCGGGTTGCCGTCAGGACGCGCATAATTGAACGGCGGATAGTCGGTTTCGGTCAGAAAGCGGATCAGCGTCAGGCGCGACAGATCGGGCCGTTCCGGGCGCCGCCGGGGATCCCAAAAACCGGGATAGGCGGAAATGGGGCCCGTCTGGGCGGTCGGCCTCCCCTGCGCCATTGCGGTCTCCGGCCAAGGCGGCGCCAGCGCGCCCGCCACCAGGCCGGCCAGCAAGCCGGTCAGGATGAGACGAACCCCCTTGTTTCGGGGGAGCGATGTGGAAAAATACGTACGCTGCATGTCGATGACTTTGTGCCGCCGCGTCCGCTTATAGACCAATCGTGGTGGCGTAACAGTGGTCTGCGTTGCGGGGCGGGATGAATTGGGGGCGTTTCGCGCCGGCCGCAAACCGGGCCGGACGTGTGGCGACGGCCGAGGGCGATACCGTCGCTTTGCGGCAATTTGCCGGCCGCGTCCGCAGCCGCCTTGCCCGTTGCCATGAAATCGAATGCATCCGCCACCGGATCCCGCCGGGCCTTCTGGCGGCCGCCGAATTGCGTGCGGCGGAAATCGACACCGGCGCCGACCAGGTCCTGATCGCTGGCGGCCAAATCGGGGAGCGGGCCTATGCCGGCGAATTGGCGCGCTCGCTCGGTCTCGCATTCGAAACGCTCGACGACATCGCCCGCAGCCAGGTGCCGCTTGACGATGCCCAATTGATGCAGGCCGCCGCGGCGCGGGCGCTGCCGCTCCTCATCGATGGCAACCTCGTTCTGGTCGTGGCGTTGCGTGCGACGGCCGCCCGTCATCTCGTGACCTTCCTGACCGCCCACCCGCATCTTGCGCCGCAAGTGCGGATTACCACAATGGAGCGGCTGCAGCGCTTCGTCGCGCATCATGCGGCGGCGGCGATCGAATACCGCGCCGCGCGCGCGCTCAAAACCGAATACCCGGCTTATTCGGCCGGCGCACGCGGCGGCGTGCGGCTCGCGGCACTGGCCGGAGCCGGAGCCGGTCTTGGCGCCGCGCTCTGGTTCGATGCCAAGGCGGTCATCACCGCGGTCGATATCGCGCTGGCGCTGATCTTTCTCGGCTGGACCGGCCTGCGCCTTTTGGGCGCGCTCACCACCGGCCTGATGTGGCGCCGGCGCCGACATCTGTCCGACGCTGAATTGCCGGCTTACTCCGTCATCGTCGCGCTCTATCGGGAGGCGCCGGCCGTGCCCCAGCTCCTGCACGCGCTGCGCAATCTTGACTATCCGCCGGAGAAGCTCGACATCAAGCTGGTGCTCGAACCCGACGATCATGAAACCCGGCTCGCGGTTTCAAAATGCGGGACGCATTATCCGTTCGAGATCGTTCTTGCTCCGGTCGCGGCGCCGCGCACGAAACCAAAAGCGCTCAATGCCGCCTTGCCATTCGCGCGCGGCTCCCTGGTCGCGGTCTACGATGCCGAAGACCGGCCGGAACCCGACCAGTTGCGCAGCGCCGCCGAAACTTTCATGGCGCACGATCAGCGGCTTGCCTGCGTGCAGGCCCGCCTGACGATCGACAATACCGCCGATAGCTGGCTCACGCGCATGTTTACGGCGGAATATGCCGGACTGTTCGATGTCTTCCTGCCCGGACTGGCGCTCTGGCAGCTTCCGCTGCCGCTCGGCGGCTCATCCAATCATTTCCGCGCCGAGGCATTGCGGCAAGCGGGCGCCTGGGATCCCCATAACGTAACCGAAGACGCCGATCTCGGCATGCGCCTGGCGCGCCTAGGCTACCGCACGGCGATG
The DNA here is from genome assembly GCA_008933495.1 of Pseudorhodoplanes sp. GTDB lineage: Bacteria > Pseudomonadota > Alphaproteobacteria > Rhizobiales > Xanthobacteraceae > Pseudorhodoplanes. The sequence continues at coordinate 2,931 of WBUW01000086.1, read as the reverse complement.
ATTTCCTCTTCGACCTACGAGGAGGCGCCTTCCCGCCTGCGTCCCTGGCTGCGCCAGCGCACGCGCTGGTTCAAGGGATGGATGCAGACTTGGCTCGTTCATATGCGCCAGCCGTTGCGGCTCATTGGCGATCTCGGTTTCGCCGGTTTCGCCGTGTTCCAGCTCGTCGTCGGCGGCACCGTGCTCGCCTCCCTCGTCCACCTGATTTTTGCGGCCGCACTCGTATGGGAGCTGTCGGCCGGCGCCGGAATGCTGCACGACAAGGCGTTTGCCGATCTCATCATAACCGGCTTGCACGGCACGACGCTCGTCACCGGCTATGCGATTTCGGGCGTGCTCGCCATGATCGGGCTGGCGCGTCGGCGCCTGTTGCGATTTGGCTGGGCGCTCGTGCTGATGCCGCTTTACTGGCTCTTGCTGTCGCTTGCGGCCTGGCGCGCGCTGTTCCAGCTCGTCGTCGCGCCGTACCGTTGGGAGAAGACCGAGCACGGGCGCGCGATCACCTCGCGGCTGGACGAAAGCCGCAAACGCCGCCGCGCTACAGGTACTTTCGCAGATCGGCCGCCGCCGCCTCGGGCGGCCGCTTGAGATTGAACGGAGCGACGAAACGGCCCTCCTTGTCCATCAGATAGACCAGGGCGGTGTGGTCCATCGTATAATCGCCGCCGTCGAGCGGGACTTTTTTCGCATACACGCGATAGGCGCGCTGCATGTCCGCCAGCGCCTTCTCGTCGCCGGTCAGGCCGCGCAGATGCGGATCGAAACTCGACAGATAATCCTTGAGCCTGGCGGGCGTATCGCGCTCGGGATCGACCGTGACGAACAGAGCGGCGGCGCGGTCGGCATCGGGGCCGAGCATGCGCAGGACTTCCGACACCTCGAACAGCGCGGTCGGGCAGACATCCGGGCAATGCGTGAAGCCGAAGAAGATGAGGAAAGGGCGCCCCTTCAGTGTCTGGTTGGTGACTTCGTTGCCGTTGTGATCGGTCAGTTTGAACGGCCCGCCGATCGCGGCGGTGGGGACGCCGGGCGGCTGCATCCGGCCGGAAATGAGCAGCGCCGCCGCGGCAAAAAGCGTGACACCGGCGAGAAAAGCCGACAGAACGAGAACAATGCGGGTCGCGCGCGCGCTCATCGGCTTGCCTTGCCTCCCTTTGCTCTTGGTCTAGAAGCAGGCGGCGATGCCTGCCAGGATCATTTCGTAGAATACTGCCGTGCCGTAATGGGCCCAGAGCGCAAGCGTGCTCGCCACGATCACCGTCGCCACGGCGACCGCAAGCCAGACCGGCCAGAACGAACGCTGCCCGGATTGAATGCCGGTCTCGGACATCTTGCTCCCGTCGATCGGCGGCCGCGGCGGCGCCGAATTCTCCCCTCAGATAGGGCGGAAAGCGGCCGCAGGCAACCGCCGCGCCCGCGTGCAACAACGGCGGGGGCAAAAGCTCGCACGAATGTGATGCAGCGGTGTGCGGAAGTGTGTGAGCGGCTGGAGCGGGCGAAGGGAATCGAACCCTCGTATGCAGCTTGGGAAGCTGCCGTTCTACCATTGAACTACGCCCGCAAAGCCTTGAAAACCTAACCCTATCGCGTTCCTATTTTTCGCTAGTCTCTTTTTAGTCTCATGCAGGAAATAGCACAGCAGCGGGCAGATAAAAAGAGTCCCCGCGAAAGCGGGGACAGAGAGTGTTTTCAGGCAAGCTTCAGGATCGCGCCCAGAAGCGCGATAGCTGCGGCGAGCATCACACCCAGCCGCACCGTGAGCCGGAGCGAGAGGTTGTCCAGCTTCGTGTCGAAGTGGGCGGTCAGCGTCTGGATGTCGGTCTTCGTTACTAGCTCGCCCATCACGAACTCCTTGGCGGCATCGGCGTGAGCCTCGGCCTGCTTCTGCGGTACACCCGCTTCCCTGAGCCGTCTAGCATATCCCAACGTGTCGAATGCGTAAGTCATTGTCCGCTCCCGATGTGGTAAGTCTGGGCGTATTTTACCACCCTAAAAAAGGGGCGGTGGGAATGAGGAACTATGATTGGGTGTGAAAGAATTCTGCCCGACTGCCGACCAGCCTGCCGACGAATATAAGCTAGCAACAAGCACCATTAGAGTTTCCTTGGTCATACTTTGCGCTTGTTATCTGCAACGACGAGTTCGTGAATGTACTCCAGAATTGTTGCTGGCGTCCCAGCTCTCACTGTTCGGCGGTACACGCCTTTGCGGATGAGCGGCAGGGTTTTCTTGTAAACGCGGATGTTCGTTGTTTCTAACATAGGATGCTGGTTAGCTTCTAAGTGGAGCCTTTTCATAATAGCCCGGCTCGTGGCTTGGAAACGGGATATGCTCAACGCCAAGCTTGGCGAGGAAACGATTCAGAGCTTCGTATACCTTGGTGATGTCCTCATGCTTCGACAGCTCGGTCGTGCTGTGCTTTCCGGTCAGACGCTTTTGGGCGGTACGCCACAAAATTTCTTTCACCGAGTCTTTGTTCCAATCCAATTCTAGCGTGAAGTTTTTTAGGACTTGCTCAATGTTCAGCCCCGCGTCGTTCAGGGCATCGGCGATGTGTTGACAGTACAGGTGGATCGCCTTGTTCTGCTGTTCCGTTCGCGGCGCGGGGTGTTCCATAGGTTGTTATGAAGGCTTCTTGTCGTACCCGAGAAGTGGTGCGTAGAACGTCGCGCCCTGCCGCACGTACACGTAGCCGCTCTTCGCGAGCTTCGGAGCCGTGAACGTCGCGCCCTGCTGCACGTCCACGTAGCCGCTCTTCGCGAGCTTCGGAGCCGTGAACGTCGCGCCCTGCCGCACGTACACGTAGCCGCTCTTCGCGAGCTTCGGAGCCGTGAACGTCGCGCCCTGCCGCACGTCCACGTAGCCGCTCTTCGCGAGCTTCGGAGCCGTGAACGTCGCGCCCTGCCGCACGTCCACGGAGCCGCTCACTTC
>WBUW01000085.1 GCA_008933495.1 Pseudorhodoplanes sp. | reverse complement strand
GCCGCGATCGTGCGCGAACATGCGGTAGGCTTCCAGCACTTCGCGCGATTCCGGGCCGTCGGAGACTTCGCCGCGGTCGAGCAAGGTGTCGAGGTCGGTGCGCAGGACCGCGATCGCGTCGTCGAGCCGCTTGAGCTCCTTCTGGACGTCGTCGGCGATGAAGTTCTTGATCGTCACGCGCGGCTCGTGCAGGACGACGTGGCCGAGCGCGATTCCTTCCGATAGCGGAATACCGGTGAAATTGCGGCGCGGATGGACCGCCGGCTCGGCGCCGGGCTTGGCGAGCGCCGACAATTCGCCCGAGGCGATCATCTCGGCGAGCACCATCGAGGTGGTTTGCAACGCCTCGACTTCCTCCTCCGAATAGGTGCGGTGCGCCCGGTTCTGGACCACCAGCACGCCGAGCATGTTGCCCGCGCGCAGGATCGGCACGCCCAGGAAGGAGTGGTAGATCTCTTCGCCCGTCTCCGGCCGATAGGAGAAGGCCGGGTGCGACTGCGCGTCGGAGAGGTTGATCGGGTTGGCCTGGCTCGCGACGAGGCCGACAAGGCCTTCGTCCGTGCGCATCACGGTCTGGTGGACGGCTTCGCGCTTGAGGCCTTCGGTCGCATACAGTTCGAGCGTGCCGTCGACGCGCAGCACATAGACCGAGCAGACCTCCGCGACCATGTTGGCGGCGATCAGGACGACGATTTTGTCGAGGCGCTCCTGCGCGCTGACCGGCTCCGCCATCACCTCGCGAAGGCGGCGTAGCAGCACGCGCGGACCGCCAAGCGCGCCACGCATGGCTCAAGGTCCTTGTTCTGGGCCGCTGGGATCGCGATTCGGGGCGATCCGGTTGATTTAACAGGTCAAAGGCCGCGATTGCCCGGCCGGCCGCGGCCGCTCGTGTCAGGGCTATAGCGAATGCGCCGCCTCCGCTGCAAGCAACAACGAGGGCGCGCGGGCGGATGTCTTGCGGGCGCCTCGCCGGGAGCTTTGGCGCTACCGGGCCGAGCTTGCCGGGATGCGTCTGCAGGCGGCCCGGAAAAGGTCGGATTCGGCCGTCGCCCGATATGCCGCGCGAACACTGATGCCGTCAGGAGTGGCGGGGCCGACCAGCCCCGCCTACGTCCGAATGGCCGCGCCCGGACCGCCCCTGCGTCTCCGGGCGTGGCCCCATGTGGTCCGGATCGTCCGGCGGCTGATCGTCCGGCGGGGCGGTCAGGCTGTCAGGAGTTCAACCGCCCGAGCGCGTCCCGGGCCGCGGGTGCGGCGCCGCGCCACCGGATGCCAGGCGGGATGGCAGGGTCCCCGGCCGCAGCCTCGAAATCGCGGAATTGGACGATCCCGGCGAACCGGTGCCCGCGCTAGGCGTTGTCGAGACCGTAAAGCGCATGCAGCGTACGGACCGCGAGCTCGGTATAGGCGGCGTCGATCAGGACCGAGAACTTGATCTCGGAGGTCGTGATGGCCCGAATATTGATATTGCGCTCGGCCAGCGCCTTGAACGCCTGCGCGGCGACGCCGGCATGGCTGCGCATGCCGATGCCGATGACCGAGACCTTGGCGACGTCGGCGGCGCCGTCGAGGCGCTCGAAGCCGATCGCGTTCTTGGCCTTGCCGATCACGTCCATCGAGCGCTGATAGTCAGCGGCGGGGACCGTGAAGGTGAGGTCGGTGGTCTTGCCGTCGGCGGAGACGTTCTGAACGATCATGTCGACATTGATGTTGGCTTCGGCGAGCGGGCCGAAGATCGCAGCCGCCACGCCCGGCTTGTCCTGCACGCGGCGGATCGAAATCTGGGCCTCGTCCTTGGAAAAGGCGATGCCGGTAACGACCTGTTGCTCCACGATATCCTCCTCGTCGCAGATCAGCGTGCCGGGCGGCGTGCCGTGGGGATCGATGTCCTCCGGCTTCTCGAAACTCGACCGCACGAAAATTTTCACCTTGTGGACCATGCCGAGCTCGACCGAGCGCACCTGCAGCACCTTGGCGCCGAGCGAGGCCAGTTCCAGCATTTCCTCGAATGCGACCTTGTCGAGCCGCCGCGCCTTGGGCACCACGCGCGGATCGGTGGTGTAGACGCCGTCGACGTCCGTATAAATGTCGCAGCGGTCGGCGCGGATTGCCGCCGCGACCGCGACCGCGGACGTGTCCGACCCGCCGCGCCCGAGCGTGGTAATGCGGCCGGTCTCCTTGTGGATGCCCTGGAAGCCCGCGATCACCGCAACCTCTTTGCCTTCCTCGAAGCGCTTGACGATTTCCTCGCCATTGATGTCCAGGATGCGGGCGGCGCCGTGGGCGTGCGAGGTCAGGATCGGCAACTGCCAGCCGAGCCAGGAGCGCGCATTCAGGCCCATATTCTGCAGGACGATCGCCAGCAAGCCGGCGGTCACCTGTTCGCCCGAGGCCACGACCGCGTCGTATTCGCGCGCGTCGTGCAGCGGCGAGGCCTCCCGGCACCATGCGACGAACTCGTTGGTCTTGCCCGCCATGGCAGAGACGACAACCGCGACATCGTGTCCGGCATCGACCTCGCGCTTGACGTGACGGCCGACATTACGGATGCGTTCGATATCGGCGACGGAGGTGCCGCCGAACTTCATTACGAGACGAGCCACTTAAAAAACCCCGGAAAGACAGCGCATGGGCGCGGAAGGCGCGTATTCATAACCATGCGCCGGGAAGCCCGCAACAGGATGCAGGCAGGTCGCGAAAGCCGACCGGTTCGTCCGCCGGGACGTGGGGTTTCGGGTCAGGCGCGGACGCGAGGGCTATCCCCGCGCCCGCTCCGCATTCATCGCTTGCCCCACTCCTCGTCCTCGAGCGATGGCGCGCTGCGCTGTTTTTCGAGGATTTTCTGATATTCCTCCGGGATGGTCTGCTGCCGGGCGACGTGCTGCAGATATTCCGGGAACCAGGTCGCGATTTTGGGGAATGCGACCAAGAGGACGATGCAGATCACCTGCAGGATCATGAACTGGAACATGCCGGCATAGATGGTCGCCAGACTCCAGCCCTTGACAACCTGTTTCAAATAATAGGCCGACATCGCAACCGGGGGCGACAGGAACGCCGTCTGCAGGGTGACCGCCACCAGCGCGCCGAACCAGACCAGATCGAATTTCAGGGCGGCGACCACCGGATAAAAGATCGGCAGGAACACGAGGATGATCGCTGGCCATTCAAACGGCCAGCCCAGCACGAAGATCAGGACCAGTACCGTCACCAGCATGAACGTCGGAGGAAGCTGCAGGGAGAGCAGCGATTCCGTGATCCAGTTGGCGGTTCCGAGCCGCGCGAAAACCGCGCCGAAAATATTCGACGTGACCGCCAGCAAGAGTACCATGCTCGAGGTCGCCATAGTGGCATGCAGGGCGCGTTGCAATCCTGACCATGAGAAACGCTTATAGGCGATCATCAGGATCAGCGCGCCCGTGGCGCCGACGCCGGCCGCTTCGGTCGGGGTGGCAAGGCCGGCAAGGATGGATCCGAGCGTGGCCGTGATCAGCGCCAGCAGAGGGACCGTGCCGACGAGGACTTCGATCAGCATGGCACCCATCGAATGCACGCGCTCTTCAATGGGGACGGGCGGACCGAGTTTTGGATCGAGATAGCTGCGGCCCAACAGATAGACGATGTAGGTGCCCGCCAGCAGGAAGCCCGGGCCGAAAGCCGCCGCATAAAGGTCGGCCACCGAGACGCCGAGCACCGGGCCCATGACGATCAGCATCACCGAAGGCGGGATCAGGATGCCGAGCGTGCCGCCGGCGGTGATCGTGCCGGCGGAAAGCTTCGGATCGTAGCCCGACCTGATCATGATGGGCGCGGCCATGATGCCGAGCACCGTGACGGCGGCGCCGACGATGCCGGTCGCCATGGCGAAGACAGCCGAGGTGAGCACGACAACGATGTAGAGCGCGCCGCGCACGGGAGCGAGCAGCAGGCGGAAGGCTGTGAACAGCCGCTCCATCAGGCCGGCCTGCTCGGTGATATATCCCATGAAGACGAAGAGCGGCACCGCCGCCAGCAACTCTTCCTTCATCATGCCGATGAACTGGAAATAGGAGAGGTCGAAAACCGTCGCCCCCATTCCGACATAGCCGAACACGAAGGCGAGAAAGAGCAGCGTGAATGAAATCGGCACCCCGATGAAGATCGCCCCCAGCAAGACCAGGAGCATGACCAGGCCGATGAATGCTTGATCGGTCATACTTCAACCTTTTCCTTGTGCTCGAGCTCGACGCCAGTACGCGCCATGTAGAAGCTCTTCAGGAATTCCGAGAAGCCCTGAATCATCAGCAGCAGGCAGGCGAGCGGCACAACGAATTTGAACGGCCAGAGGATTGGCCGCCACGGTGTCTGATCGGAGGTTTCGTTGATTTGCCAGGCGTAGACAGCTTCCTGGTTCGAGATGATCAGCATCGCGGTGAGGCCGGGAAAGAAAAAGACGAGATAGGAGATGGTGTCGATCCAGCCTTTGGTGCGCGGCGAGAACTGCTCCCAGAAAAAGTCGGTGCGGATATGCGCGCCCTTGTGCAAGGCGTAGGCGGCGCCGAGCATGAACAGGGTGCCATAGGTCATGTAAGTAACGTCGAATGACCAGATCGTCGGGGCATTGAACAAATAGCGGGCGATCACCTCGTAGCTGACCGCGACGACGAGCACGATCGAAAGCCAGGAGAAGACTGTTCCGGTTTTGTCGGTGAATTGGTCGACGAGCCGGATCGTCGCCAGCAATGTGGGCGAAGGGCGAGCCATGTGCGCTACTCGATAATCGCGGAGTGCAGATCATCCTGCGACAGCCTCGCCAGGGAAGCCGTCGGCAGGGGCGGTTGAGGGGCAGCCGGCCAGCTGCCCCTCAAACTCGATCCGGCTACTTCTTCGGCGGGAAGTAGTAATTCGCGACGAACGAGTAAGGCGGGAAATAGGCGCGCTTCATCGGAACGACGAGGCTCGCGTAGGCCTTTTGCGATTCGAGAACCTTCTTGAAGAACGGGTTCTTTGCCGATTCAGCGGCAGCAATCTTATCCCAGCCTTTCAGGAATTCGCGCAGGATTTCCGGCGGCGTGGTCAGGACCTGGACGCCGTGCTTCTCCTGAAGTTCCTTGAGCGCCTCGGCATTCTGCTTCTGCCACTTCGCCCACCAGATCAGGAAGGCTTCGTTGGCAGCGGACTTGATCCACTCCCTTTCCTGCGGCTTGAGCGAATCCCAGACGTCCTTGTTGAACACGAGTTCGCCGATGGTGGTGTTCTCGTGCACGCCCGGAGAATAGTGATATTTCCAGACATTGTGGAAGCCAAGGCGCATATCCTCGACGCCGCCGACCCATTCGGCGCAGTCGATCACGCCGCGCTGGGCCGATGGGATGATTTCGCCGCCGGGCATGTTCACGACCGTGAATCCGAGCGACTGCCAGACCTCGCCCGCCATGCCGGTCTGACGGCATTTCATGCCTTTCATGTCGGCAACGGTCTGGATCGGCTTGTTGAACCAGCCGAAAGCCTGCGGGCCTGCCGGCAGGATCGGGAACACGACGAGGTTGAGCTTGAGCTCCTTCTGGTAGAAGTCCTGATAGAGCTCCCATCCGCCGCCGTAATACATCCAGCCCATCGCATCGATGAAATCCATGCCGAATGTACCGCCCGGGCCACCGGTGAACAGGATCGAAGTCTTGTTCTTGCCGGTCCAGTAGCCGGCCCAGGCATGCGCGCCGTCGATCACCTTCTTGTTGGTGGCATCGAGCACTTCGAACGCCGGCACGACTTGGCCCGCGGGCATGGCTTCGATCTTCAGGGCTCCGCCCGACAGTTTGTCGACCCGTTCGGCCCAGTACGTGAAGTTTTCATAAAGCGTAAGACTTGCCGGCCATGTCGCTTGCATCTTGAGCACGCGGGTCTGGGCGGAAGCAGTGCCGGGCCAGGCGGTCGCCAAGCCAAGCCCTAGTGCGGCGATGGCCGCAAAGGCAAAAGTCCTTTTCATCGTATCCTCCCCTGCTGGTGTTTGTTCTTCGTGGCTTCTGATGGCCACCCCAAGCCTAGCAGCAATTTCGGCCAGCCCGAGACAAAAAATTATCGGGTGCTTCTGAAATTATGATACTGCGCAATGCGATCACAGATCGCGAATTACATGCAGAACGAGAATGGACGAGCGATCAAAAATGGTCTGTAATATCAAATAATAATAGAGAGCCTGCAGTCGTCGCCGGAGCTTCATTGATCCGCTGCGAGAGGTGGATTTATTTCAACATGTTAAAGCAATGACGGCACTCCATTCGACCATCGACCCGGCGGAAATCGATCAGTTCGAACGGCTGGCCGAGACCTGGTGGGACGAGCGCGGGCCGATGGCCACGCTGCACAAGTTCAATCCGGCGCGCCTTGGCTATATTCGGGATCAGGTCGCCCTGCATTTCGGCCGCGATCCGCAACAGGCCGGGTGCCTCAGCAGCATCCGCATGCTCGATATCGGCTGCGGCGGGGGCATCCTGTCGGAGCCGCTGGCCCGGCTCGGCGCCGCCGTGGTCGGAGCCGACCCTGCGCAGGCCAACATCGAGGCCGCGCGCCGCCATGCCGGTCAGTCCGGCGTAGCGGTCGATTATCGCGCCACCACCGCGGAAGCGCTTGCCGACGCCGGCGAGCGCTTCGACGTCGTGCTGGCGATGGAGGTGGTCGAGCATGTGGCCGACGTTAAGCTGTTCGTGGCCCGCTGTGCCGAGATGGTCAAACCTGGCGGGATGATGATCGCGGCCACGCTCAACCGCACGCTCAAGAGTTTTGCGCTTGCCATTGTCGGGGCGGAATACGTGCTGCGCTGGCTGCCGCGCGGCACCCATCGCTGGGACAAGTTCGTCACGCCGGAGGAGCTGGAAACGGCGATGCGCCATGCAGATTTGCGGGTCGTCGATGAACGCGGCGTCGTCTACAACCTGTTCCGCGACGTCTGGCTGTTGTCCGATGACATGGACGTCAATTATATGCTGACGGCCGTGAAGGGTCGGTGAGCGGCGGATTTTTTGCGGAATTTGCGCGCATGCAGGAGACGGGTTGGCTCTGGGCGGTGTTCACGCTGATTGCTGCCGCCAGTCAGACCGCGCGCAACGCCCTGCAGCGTGAATTGACGGCGACCCTGGGTACGGTGGGCGCCACCCATGTGCGTTTCCTGTTCGGCTTTCCGTTTGCGCTGATTTCTCTCGGCGCCGTTCTGGCGGCCACCGGCGCAGCGCTGCCGCGCGCGCAATGGTCGTTTTTGCCCTGGATCGCGCTCGGAGCGGGCGCGCAGATCGCGGCGACGGCGATGATGCTGGCCGCCATGGGCGCGCGCTCGTTTGTCGTTGCCGTGGCCTATATCAAGACCGAGCCGGTGCAGGTTGCATTGTTCGGCCTGATCTTTCTCGGCGACGTGCTGGCGCCGGGCGTCGTCGCCGCCATCCTGATCGCGACCACCGGCGTCATGGTGACATCTCTGAAGCCGGGCAGCGCGCCGGCTGAAAGCCTGCGCCCGACGCTGCTCGGGATCGCCTCCGGCGGGATGTTCGCCTTGTCGGCGATCGGCTATCGCGGCGCAATTCTCAATCTCGATCGGCCGGATTTCGTGGTTGCTGCGACGTTCACGCTCGCGGTCGGCCTGATTGCGCAGGCGGCTGCGCTGTCGGCCTATCTGATGATGCGCGAACCGCGGGTGATGCGCGACATCGTTGCGGCGTGGCGGCCCTCGCTGGCGGCCGGGTTCCTTGGCGCGTTCGCCTCGCAATTCTGGTTTCTGGCTTTCGCGATCGCCACCGCGGCAAGCGTGCGCACGCTGGCGCTGGTCGAGGTTCTGTTCGCGCAGGCGATTTCACGCTTCGTGTTCGGGCAGAAGACCACGCCCCGCGAGGCGCTCGGCATCGTGCTGGTCGTGGCCGGCGTTGCGCTTCTGCTCTGGGCGCACTGACCGCCGATCAGTTCTTCTCGTCGGGCAGCGGCGGGAGCGGTTGGAATTCGATGCCTTCCTCGCGCAGCTTTTTGGCTTCTTCCGGCGAGGCCTCCCCGTAGATCGAGCGCTGCTCGGCTTCGCCGTAATGGATTTTGCGGGCTTCGTCGGGAAAATCCTTGCCGACATTGACCGCGTTCTTGGTCAGATGCTCGTGCAGTTCTCTCAATTTTGCGCGAAATTCCGTTTCCTGCGGCGAGAGCATGGCCACTGGGCCGGTCTCGGTCGGCGCCGACGGTTTTTCGGCAACCTCCAAAGGTTCCGCCCGCCGGCGTGCCGAGCTGCGGATCGCCGGCGCCATGACCGCCTTGTCGACCTTGGTCGAATTGCAGACCGGACAGCCCACCAGTCCGCGCCGGATCTGCCTGTCGTAGTCGGCGGAGCTGTTGAACCAGATTTCGAATTCGTGCTTGCGCTCGCAGGCGAGCGTGTATCGGATCATGGCACGTCCTGCACGACGTGAAGACGGGCGGGCTCGGCGAGGGGCTCGACAATGTCGAACCGCCGTCCGTGCTGGAGCGAGGGAATGCGGGTGCGGGCGGCGGCGACCGCGGCCGGATCGATCTCGGCGATGACGACGCGCGGCTCAGTGCCGCCTTCGGCGAGGATGCGTCCCCAGGGATCGACGATCAGCGAATGGCCGTAGGTCTCGCGCCCGTTCTCGTGCATGCCACCCTGGGCAGTCGCCAGAACGAAGGAGCCGTTCTCAATCGCGCGCGCCCGCACGAGCGTATGCCAGTGCGCTTCGCCGGTTTGCCTGGTGAAGGCCGAAGGAATCGCGAGCAGGATGGCGCCCGCCTCGGCGAGCGCGCGGTACAGCGCCGGAAATCGCAAATCGTAACAGATGGTCATCCCGAGCCGCCCCCAGGGCAGGTCGGCCACGACCGCGCTCTCGCCCGGCCGGAAATTGCGCGACTCGCGATAGCTTTCGCCGTTGGCGAGGTCCACGTCGAACATGTGGATCTTGTCGTAGCGCGCGACGATCTTGCCGTTCGGATCGATCAGAAACGACCGGTTGGCGGCGCGATCCGGCGATACGCGGATGGCCAGCGAGCCGACGTGCAGGAAAAGCGAGCGCTCGCGCGCGAGGTCGCGGAAGGCGGCGAGGCAGGGATCGTGTTCCTCGGGCACGATCGCCGCGAGCAGTTTCTCGCGCGACAGTTCCATGATGTTGGTCATTTCCGGCGTCTGGACATAGTCGGCGCCTTGATTG
>WBUW01000084.1 GCA_008933495.1 Pseudorhodoplanes sp. | reverse complement strand
GGAGCGGACCGTGAAATTCACCCGACGTTCGATCTTGCAAAGCGGGGCCGCGGCGCTGACGGCTCCGGCCCTGACGGGCGTGCCAGCAGTCGCAACATCCGCAGCGGCGCAAGGCGCCGGCCAGAGTGCAGCAGCCGGCCAGGGGAAGATCTGGCGGCACGGCCTGTCGCTGTTCGACGAGGTAAAATACCCGGCGGGCTTCAAGCATTTCGAATACGTCAATCCGAACGCACCCAGGGGCGGCGTCGCGCGCCAGATCGCGTTCGGCACCTTCGACAATCTCAACGTGGCGCTGGTGGTGAAGGGTTCCGCCGCCGCCGGGCTCAACCTCATCTACGACACGCTGATGACCGGGGCGCTGGACGAGGTCGCCACCGAGTACGGCCGGCTTGCCGAAGCCGTCAGCCACCCCGACGATTTCTCCTCGGTCACCTATCGGCTGCGTCCGCAGGCGAAGTGGCACGACGGCAAACCGGTCACGCCCGAAGACATCGTTTTCTCGCTCAAGGTCTTCCAGGACAAGACGATCAGCCCGCGCATGGCCGCCTATTACAGCCATGTCGTGAAGGCGGAGAAGACCGGCGCGCACGAAGTGACCTTCACCTTCGACAAGGGCGGCAATCGCGAGCTGCCGCAGATCGTCGGCCAGCTCACCATCCTGCCCAAACACTGGTGGGAGGGAACCGACGCCAGCGGCCGCAAGCGCGACATTGCGGCGACGACGCTCGAACCGCCGCTCGGGTCGGGCCCCTACCGCCTCAAGGAATTCGTCGCCGGCCGCACCCTGGTTTATGAGCGCGTGCCGGATTACTGGGGCGCGGCGCTCAACGTCAATGTCGGCCAGAACAATTTTCAGGAAATCCGTTACGAATATTATCGCGAGACCACGGTCGCGCTCGAAGCCTTCAAGGCCGACCGCGTCGACTGGCGCAACGAGAACAGCGCGAAAAATTGGGCGACGGCCTACGATTTTCCCGCCGTCAAGGACGGGCGCGTCATTCTCGAAGAGTTCGAAATCCGCAGCTCCGGCGTGATGCAGGCGTTCGCCTTCAACATCCGGCGCGACAAGTTCAAGGATCCGCGCGTGCGGCGCGCCTTCAACTTTGCGTTCGATTTCGAGGAGATGAACAAGCAGCTCTTTTACGGCCAGTACACCCGCATCAAGAGCTATTTCGAAGGCACCGAGCTGGCGTGCGAGGGCGTGCCGCGGGGACAGGAGCTTGCGATCCTGGAAGCCGTGCGCGGCAAGGTGCCGGCGGAAGTTTTCTCGACGCCCTATTCCAATCCCTCGGGCGGCGGCACGGACGCGGTTCGCGCCAACCTGCGCGAAGGCATCCGGCTGTTGAAGGAGGCGGGCTACGATTTCCGCGACCGCAAGCTGGTCGACAGTCGGACCGGTGAAGCGCTGACGGTGGAGCTCCTCGCCTCCGATCCGAACGGCGAGCGCTTCAACCTGTTCTACAAGCCTTCGCTCGAACGGCTGGGCATGACGGTGACGGTGCGCACCGTGGACGACGTCCAGTATGAGAACCGGCTGCGGCAATGGGATTTCGACGTCATCACGACGTCGTGGCGGCAGTCGCTGTCGCCGGGCAACGAGCAGCGCAGCTACTGGGGCTCGCAGGCCGCCGACCAGCCCGGCTCGCTCAATCTCGTCGGCATCAAGGATGCCGCCATCGACGCGCTGATCGAGCGCATCATCTTCGCCAAGGACCGGGCCGAGCTGGTGGCGGCGACCAAGGCGCTCGACCGCGTATTGCTGTGGAACCATTTCGTCGTGCCGCAATGGACCTACGGCAAGGTACGCACGGCGCGCTGGGACCGGTTCGGTCATCCCGACCTGCTGCCGAAATACGGATTCTCCGGATTTCCGACGGTGTGGTGGTGGGACGCGGAGAAAGCGGCGAAGACGGGATCGCGCGCTTGACCCGGGCCTCGCGCCGCTCCGTCCTCAGGCTTGTCGCGGGGGCCGCTGCCGGCGCGGTGGCCGGGCCGGTGGGCTTTACGGCAACGCCATCCGCGCAAGCCGCCGAGCGGCACGGCATTTCCGCGTTCGGCGAGCTGAAATATCCGCCGGACTTCCGGCACTTCGACTATGTCGATCCCGACGCGCCCAAGGGCGGCATTTTCTCGCAGATCGGCTCGACGTTTCAGTACAACCAGAATCCGAGCACCTTCAATTCTCTGAACAGCTTCATCTTCAAGGGCGTCGCCGCGCTCGGCATGGAGATGACCTTCGCCTCGCTCATGGCGCGCGCGTTCGACGAGCGCGATGCCATGTACGGGCAGGCGGCGCGCGCCGTGCGCATTTTCGATGACGGGCTCGCCTACCAATTCCTGCTGCGGCCGGGCGCGACCTTCCATGACGGCAGCAAGCTGACCGCGCACGATGTCGCTTTCTCGCTCAATATCCTGAAGGAGAAAGGGCACCCGCAAATCCGGCAATATCTGCGCCAGATGCTTGCGGTCGAGGCTTCCGACGATCTGACGGCGACGGTGCGCTTCGAGCCCGGCCGCGCGCGCGACGTGCCGCTGTTCGCCGCCGGCCTGCCGATCTTCGCGCGCGCCTATTACGCCAGGCAGCCGTTCGACGAATCGACACTGGAAATTCCGCTCGGCTCGGGCCCCTACAAGGTCGCCCGCTTCGAGGCCAACCGCTATATCGAATATGAACGGGTCAAGGACTGGTGGGGCGCCGGCCTGCCGACCTCGCGCGGCCGCTTCAATTTCGACCGCATCCGTTACGAATTTTTCCGCGACCGCAATGTCGCGTTCGAGGGCTTCAAGGCCAAGACCTATCTGTTCCGCGAGGAGTTCACCTCCGCCACCTGGGCCACCCGCTACGATTTCCCCGCCTTCGCCGACGGCCGCGTCAGGCGCGCCGTGCTGCCGGACGAAAATCCCTCGGGCGCGCAGGGCTGGTTCATCAATACCCGCCGCGAAAAGTTCAAGGACCCGCGCTTTCGCGAAGCGCTGATCTGCGCCTTCGATTTCGAATGGACCAACAAGTCCATCATGTACGGCTCGTATCTGCGCACGCACTCGGTGTTTCAGAATTCCGACCTGATGGCGGACGGCAAGCCGGGCCCGGACGAGCTTGCGCTGCTGGAACCGTTCCGCGGCAAGGTGCCGGACGAGGTCTTCGGCGCGCCGTTCGTGCCGCCGGTCAGCGACGGCTCCGGCCGCGACCGCGCGCTTTTGCGCCGCGCCGTCGGCCTGATCAGGGCGGCCGGCTTCACGCTCAAGGACGGCAAGCTGTTCACGCCACAGGGCGAGCGCGTCACGATCGAGTTCTTTCTCGAAGATCCGAGCTTCCAGCCGCATCATCAGCTCTACATCAAGAATCTGATCGATCTCGGCATCGACGCCACATTGCGTTTCGTCGATCCGGCGCAGGGGCAGGCGCGCGTCAACGATTTCGATTTCGATCTCGTGGTCAAGCGCTACGGCTTCTCGACCACGCCCGGCGACTCGCTGCGCGCCTATTTCTCCTCGCAAGGCGCGGCGATCAAGGGCTCGCACAATCTCGCCGGCATCGCCGATCCGGTCGTCGATACGCTGATTGAAACGATCGCCGCGGCCCCCGACCGCGCCGCGCTGGTCACCGCCTGCCGCGCGCTCGACCGGGTGCTGCGCGCCGGCCGCTACTGGGTGCCGCACTGGTACAAGCCGTCGCACTGGATCGCCTATTGGGATACGTTCGGCCGGCCGCCGCACAAGCCGCGCTACGCCCGCGGCATTCCCGATACCTGGTGGTATGATGCCGACAAGGCGGCGCAACTCGAGCGCCGCGGCTAGGTCACAGCGGAACCATGAGCGCCTATATCATCCGCCGCCTGCTGTTCATGATCCCGACCCTGTTCGGCATCATGCTGGTTTCGTTCGTGGTCGTGCAATTCGCGCCCGGCGGACCGGTCGAGCGGGTGATCGCGCAATTGTCAGGCTCCGATACCGGCGCCACCACGCGCATCTCGGGCTCGCCGGGCGGCGATTTCGGCGCCCGCGGGGCCGCGCAGGGCGGCAGCGCGGTCGATGCGGTGACCTCGAAATACCGCGGCGCGCAGGGGCTCGATCCGGAATTCATCAAGAGCCTGGAAAAGCAGTTCGGCTTCGACCGGCCCGCGCACGAGCGCTTCTTCCTGATGCTGTGGAATTATCTGCGCTTCGATTTCGGCAAGAGCTATTTCCGCGACGTCAGCGTGATCCACCTGATCAAGGAGAAGCTGCCGGTGTCGATGTCGCTCGGCATCTGGATGACGCTGCTGACCTATCTGATCTCGATCCCGCTCGGAATCCGCAAGGCGGTGCTGGACGGCTCGCGCTTCGACATCTGGACCTCGGGCATCATCATCATCGGTTATGCCATTCCTGGCTTCCTGTTCGCCATTCTGCTGATCATCCTGTTCGCCGGCGGATCGTTCTTCGACCTGTTCCCGCTGCGCGGACTGACGTCCGACAATTTCCCGCAACTGCCGTGGTGGCAGAGGATTCTCGATTATTTCTGGCACCTGACGCTGCCGATCGTCTCGATGGCGCTCGGCGCCTTCGCCACCATGACGCTGCTGACGAAAAACTCCTTCCTCGACGAGATCCGCAAGCAATATGTGCTGACCGCGAAGGCGAAGGGCTGCAGCGCCGGCCAGGTGCTCTACGGCCACATCTTCCGCAACGCCATGCTGATCGTGGTCGCCGGCTTTCCGGGCGCCTTCGTGCATGCCTTCTTCTCCGGCTCGCTCCTGATCGAGACGATTTTCTCGCTCGACGGCCTCGGGCTGCTCGGCTTCGAGAGCGTGCTCAACCGCGACTATCCGGTGGTGTTCGCGACGCTCTATATCTTCGCGCTGATCGGGCTCGTGGTGAACCTGATCTCCGACCTGACCTATACCTGGATCGATCCGCGCATCGATTTCGAGACGCGGGAGGTGTGAGGTGGACGCGCGGGCCGAACACGCCAACGCCACGCCGTCCGCGACGCCGGCGGAGCCGGCGCGCCGGCGCTTTGCGCTCTCCCCGCTCAATCGCCGGCGCTGGCAGAGTTTCAAGGCCAACCGGCGCGGCTATTGGTCGTTCTGGGTTTTCTCGATCCTGTTCATCGTGTCACTGTTCGCCGAGTTCATCGCCAACGACAAGCCGTTCCTGATCAAGATGGACGGCCGGCTGTATTTTCCGGCCGTTGTGACCTATTCGGAGACGGCGTTCGGCGGCGAGTTCGAGACCGCCGCCGATTATCGCGATCCCTATCTGCAGAAGCTGGTCGCGGAAAAGGGCGGCACCATTGTGTGGCCGCTGATCCGCTATTCCTACAACACGCACAATCTCGATTTGCCGACGCCGGCGCCCTCGCCGCCGACCTGGATGCTGACCGAGGAGCAGTGCAAGCCGGTGGTGGAGCGCAAGGGGCTCACCGGCTGCCGCGATCTCGAATACAATTGGCTCGGCACCGACGATCAGGGCCGCGATCTCGTCGCGCGCCTGATCTATGGCTTTCGCATTTCCGTCCTGTTCGGGCTGATCCTGACGATCATCTCGTCCGTCATCGGCGTCGCCGCCGGCGCCGTGCAGGGATTTTTCGGCGGCTGGACCGATCTTCTGTTCCAGCGCGTGATCGAAATCTGGACCTCGGTGCCTTCGCTCTATCTGCTGCTGATCATTTCGTCGGTGCTGGTGCCCGGATTCTTTGTCCTGCTGGGAATCCTGCTGCTGTTCTCCTGGGTCTCGCTGGTCGGCCTGGTGCGCGCGGAATTCCTGCGCGGCCGCAACTTCGAATACATCCAGGCCGCGCGCGCGCTCGGCGTGTCGAACGCCGTGATCATGTTCCGGCACCTGTTGCCGAATGCCATGGTTGCGACGCTGACCTTCCTGCCGTTCATCCTCTCGTCGTCGGTGATGACGCTGACCGCGCTCGACTTCCTGGGATTCGGCCTGCCGCCCGGCTCACCCTCGCTCGGCGAATTGCTGGCGCAGGGCAAGGCCAACGTCCAGGCGCCCTGGCTCGGCCTGTCGGGCTTTTTCAGCATCGCCATCATGCTCTCGCTGCTCATCTTCATCGGCGAGGCGGTGCGCGATGCCTTCGATCCGAGGAAGACGTTCGCATGAACGACGACGTGCTGCTGCGCGTGAACGACCTTTCCGTCGCCTTCCGGCAGGGCGGCACGCAAACGCTCGCGGTCGACCGCATTTCGTTCGAGCTGCCGAAAGGCAAGACCGTCGCCCTGGTCGGCGAATCGGGATCGGGCAAATCGGTCACCGCGCTGTCGGTGCTCAAGCTCCTGCCCTATCCGCAGGCGAGCCATCCCTCCGGCAGCATCCATTTCAACGGGCGCGAGCTGCTGTCGATGCCGGAGCGCGACATCCGCGGCATCCGCGGCAACGACATCACCATCATCTTTCAGGAGCCGATGACCTCGCTCAATCCGCTGCATACGATCGAGCGGCAGATCGGTGAAATCCTGGACCTGCATCGCGGATTGCGCGGAGACAAGGCGCGCGCCCGCATTATCGAATTGCTCGATCAGGTCGGCATTCCCGATCCGGCCTCGCGGCTTGCAAGCTATCCGCACCAATTGTCGGGCGGCCAGCGCCAGCGCGTGATGATCGCCATGGCGCTCGCCAACGAGCCGGACCTGCTCATCGCCGACGAGCCGACGACCGCGCTTGACGTGACGGTACAGGCGCAAATCCTCAAGCTGCTGAAGGAATTGCAGACCCGCCTCGGCATGGCGATGCTGTTCATCACGCATGATCTCGGCATCGTGCGCAAGCTCGCCGACCAGGTCTGCGTCATGAACAACGGCAAGATCGTCGAGCAGGGGCCGGTGGAGCGGGTATTCGACGCCCCCGAACATCCCTACACGCGGGCGCTGCTCGCGGCCGAGCCCAAGCCCGATCCGGCGCCGCTGCAGCCGCAGGCGCCGGTCGTGCTCGAAGCCGACAATCTGCGCGTCTGGTTTCCGATCAAGCGCGGCGTCCTGCGCACGACGGTCGGTCACATCAAGGCGGTGGACGGCGTGAACATCGCGATCCGCCAGGGCGAGACGCTCGGGATCGTGGGCGAATCGGGTTCCGGCAAGACCACGCTCGGGCTCGCGATCCTGCGGCTGATTTCCTCGCAGGGGCCGATCGTGTTCATGGGCAAGCCGCTGCAGGGGCTGTCGTTCAAAGAGATGCGGCCGTTCCGCCGCGGCATGCAGATCGTGTTCCAGGACCCCTACGGCTCGCTGTCGCCGCGCATGTCGGTCGCCGACGTGATCGAGGAAGGGCTGTGGGTGCACCAGCCGCATCTGTCGCCGAGGGAACACGAGCAGCGCGTGATCCAGGCGCTCAACGATGTCGGCCTCGATCCGCTCACGCGTTTCCGCTACCCGCACGAGTTTTCCGGCGGGCAGAGGCAGCGGATTGCGGTGGCGCGCGCGATCGTGCTGGAGCCGGATTTTGTCGTGCTCGACGAGCCCACGAGCGCGCTCGACATGCTCATACAATCCCAGATCGTCGACCTTCTTCGCGATCTGCAGAAGCGCAAGAACCTGACTTACCTGTTCATCTCGCACGATCTTCGGGTGGTCGCCGCGCTCGCCAGCCGGCTGATCGTCATGCGCAACGGCAAGGTGGTCGAGGAGGGGCCGGCCGGCGACCTGTTCAAGGCGCCGCAGAGCGACTATACGCGCGCGCTGTTCGCCGCCGCCTTCGATCTCGAAGCCGCGGCCGCCGGCGTCGTCGCGCAATGAACGCCGCCGGCTCGTGACGCGACAATCCTCCGTACCGCAGGCCGACGCCATCCTGCTGGCGGCAGGCGGCGCGCAGGCGGAGCTCTATGCGAGCCTCCTGCGCGCGCGCTTCGGGGCGCAGCGCGTGCGCGTCTGGCCGCACGCGGGCGAGCCGCTGTCCGATATCGGCTATGCCTGCCTGTGGAACGCCCCGCACGGGCTGCCGGCGCGCTGCCCGCACCTGAAGGCGATTTTCAATCTCGGCGCCGGCGCCGACCACCTGCTCGCCGATCCGGAACTGCCGGGCGTGCCGATCGTGCGCGCGGTGCACCGCGATCTCAGCATGCGCGTGACCGAATATGTCGCGCTGCACGTGCTGATGTTCCATCGCCGCCAGCGCCGCTACGATGAACAGCAGCGCGCCGCCGTCTGGCAGGCACACGCGCAGCCGGGCGCAGGCGAGGTGGCGGTCGGCATCATGGGGCTCGGTCATATCGGGCAACACGCCGCCGGCGTGCTGCGCGCGCTCGGCTTCCGGGTTGCCGGCTGGAGCCGCACGCCGAAGCGCGTTCCCGGCATTGACGTCCATCACGGCGCCGGCGGGCTCGACGCCTTTCTCGCGCACACCGAAATCCTCGTCTGCCTGCTGCCGGCGACGCCGCAGACGGAAGGGCTGCTGAACCTCGCCTTGCTGCGCAAGCTCAGGCGCGACGGGGCGGCCGGCGGCGCCTGCCTGATCAATGCCGGACGCGGGCGGGTGCAGGTCGATGCCGATATTATCGCCGCGCTTGACGAAGGTGCGCTTGCCGGCGCCGCGCTCGACGTGTTCCCGGTCGAGCCTTTGCCGGCGGACAGTCCGCTCTGGCGTCATCCGCGCGTGACGGTGACCCCGCACAATGCCGGCGATATCGCGCCCGAAATCCTGATCGAGGAGGTCGCGCGCCAGATCGCGCGCTGCGAGCGCGGCCTGCCGCTCGAATACACGATCGACCGCGCGCGGGGCTATTGACGGGTGCATCGGCCGGTCATGTGCTCACGTCAAATTGATTCCCGCCCGGCGCGCATCTCACTCATGAAAGCGTCATGCCCATAGCGATCATGTCCATGAAATTCATCGCCTGCCTGCTCGCCGCCGTCCTGCTGGCGGCGCCGGTCCGCGCCCAGCAGGCGCAGTTTCCGATCAAGGCCGACGACGGGCGGCCGGTCGCCAATCACGCGCTGTCGCGCGAGCAGGTCTTGTCGGCCGAACGGCTGGCTGGCGCCGTCGTCGTCGCCAACCCGAAGGGCGACGTCACGCTGATCGAATTCTACGACCTGAACTGTCCGTTCTGCCGGCGCGCCGCCGCCGATCTCGAAGCCATGATCAAGGCCGACCAGCGCCTGCGGCTCGTGCTCGTGCCCTATCCGGTGCTCGGCATCGCCTCGGTGCTGGCCGGCCGCGTCGAGCTTGCGATTGCGCGCACGCTGCCGCCGGAGACCTTCTACCGCTTCCATCGCGAAATCTATGCCGGGCGCGGCGTCATCGACGGCCAGCGCGCGATTGCGAC
>WBUW01000083.1 GCA_008933495.1 Pseudorhodoplanes sp. | reverse complement strand
GCTCAGCGTCGTCCCCGTCTTGAAGATCGAGGACGCGAAAGTCTTCGTGCGCGGACTCGACTGCCTCGACGGCACGCCGCTCCTCGACATCAAGCCGTATTTTGCCTCCACCGACAGCGTGCCGGAGGCGGTCGTCGGCTGGCATCGCGACCGCGAATGATTGCCATTCAGTGAACGAACTGGACTCCCGCGTCCGCGCCGGCATGATCGCGGCGAACAGCGGGCGAGGGAAACGATGCGCATTGCGGTCATGGCGGCGGGAGCGGTTGGCGGCTATTTCGGCGCCCGGCTGGCGGCCGCCGGACACGACGTGCATTTCATCGCGCGCGGCGCGCATCTCGATGCCATCCGCAAGGATGGGCTGCGGATCGCAAGCACCCACGGCGACCTGCATCTGAAGGATGCCAGGGTAACGCCGCGTCCCGAAGACGTGGGACCGGTGGACATCGTCCTGTTCGCGGTGAAGCTGTGGGATACGGAGACGGCGGCCGAGCAGGCGCGTGCGATGGTCGGGCGGCAAACGCGCGTCGTCACCTTGCAGAACGGGGTCGACAGCGTCGAGCGCATGGCCCCGATCCTCGGCGCCGGATGCGTGGTCGGCGGCATTGCCCAGATCGCCTCGGTGATCGAGAAGCCCGGCGTCATCAGCCACACCAGCCCGTTTGCAACCATGCGCATCGGACGCGTCGACGGCAGGCCCGACGCCGCGCTCGCCGCCTTCACAGACGCCGCCAAGGCCGCCGGCCTCGACATCACGCTGTCGGAGACCATCAATCGCGACCGCTGGCTGAAGTTCATCTTCCTCGTCGGGCTGTCCGGGATCACGGCTGCGACGCGCGCGCCGCTCGGCCCGATCATGGCCGACCCCGACACGCGCGCCTTCCTGCGCCAGCTCATGCAGGAGACGATGCTGGTGGGACGCGCGCAAGGGGTGCCGCTCGACGACGCCTACGTCGATGACCGCATGGATTTTGCCGCCAAGGCGCCGCCGACCATGAAAGCCTCGATGTGCCACGACCTTGAGCGCGGCAACCGCCTGGAGCTCGACTGGCTGGCCGGCAAGGTCGTTCGGCTCGGACACGAGACGAGCGTTCCCGTACCTGCCAACGAAGCCGTCTATGCGCTCCTGAAACTCCACCGCATGGGCCGCGCCTGACGCGGGATCTTAAAAAACCGCAAATCGGGCATACCGCTGAATCCTGTTCCGTCCTACACTTGCGACTCACCGCGAGCGGGCATCGGCATGATTGCGATCCTGGGCAGGGTCCTCCTCGGCGCACTGATCGTGGCGGTGTCATTCACCGTCAGCTTGTGGACGATGGATTTTTTCTGGCCGCGGCAGGCGGCTGCCCCCGACCGCCTGCCCGCGCTCGCCGAACTGCCACCGTTGCCGCCGGCCACCCGCGCTTCGGTCGTGATTGCGCCGGTCGCCATTGCGCTGCCGGCGATCCGCGAGGCGATGGAAGCCAATGCCCCGCGCGATCTCAGCGGCAAGTCCGACAATCCGCTCAGCAAGTTGCTGTCGAAGGCCGATATCGGTTTTTCGGTCGCGCGCGCGCCGATTGCGGTCAGCGGCCGGCCGGAAGCATTGACGATCTCGACCGGCATCAACGGCGCGCTTCGCGTCACCGGCCAGCTTGCAGCCGGCGCCGCCAATCTTGGCGGCACCATCACGAGCCTGATCAACCAGAATCTCGGCCGTAACGTGCAGAACGTGACCGGCAAGGTGCTCGACCAGCGCGCCGATTTCCGCGGCCAGGTCGCGGTGAGCGCGCGCCCGGCGATCGGCGCCAACTGGCGGATCGAGCCCAATCTCACCGGCCAGGTCACGCTCGGCGACGGCTCGCTCTCGATTGCGGGTGCGCGCCTGAGCGTCGCGAGAGAGGTCAAACCGCTCATCGACCGCGCCGTCAACGAGCAGATCGCGGCCCTGCAGAACCGGCTGCGCGGCGATCCTTTCATCGAGCAGGCGGCGCGGCGCGAGTGGGCGAAAATGTGCCGCGCGATTCCGCTCGGCGGCGGCAAGACCGGCTTGCCCGACCTCTGGCTCGAAATGCGGCCGACGCGCGCGTTCGCCGCCCAGCCGCGCATCGACGCCAATGCCGTGACGCTCACCGTCGGCGTGCAGGCCGACACCCGCATCGTGCCGAGCGCAAGCACGCCGCGCTGCCCGTTCCCCGCCCAGCTCGAACTCGTGCCGCCGCTCGACCAGGGCCGCGTCAATATCGGCGTGCCGATCGATGTGCCGTTCACCGAAATCAACAAGCTGCTCGAAACGCAGATGAAGGGCCGCAAATTCCCGGAGGACGGCAGCGGCCCGGCGGAGGTGACGGTCAAGCGCGCCAGCGTCTCGGCTTCGGGCGAGCGCCTGCTGATCTCGCTGCTTGTCAACGCCAAAGAGAAGAAAAGCTGGTTCGGCTTCGGCACCGAGGCCACGATCCACGTCTGGGGCAAGCCGGCGCTCGACCGCGCGCAGCAGATGCTGCGCATGACCGACCTGTCGCTCGCGGTGGAATCGGAAGCAGCCTTCGGCCTGCTCGGCGCGGCGGCCAAGGCCGCGGTTCCCTATCTGCAGGCCGCGCTGGAGAAGAACGCGGTCGTCGATCTCAAACCGTTCGCCGCCAGCGCCCGCACCAGCATCGAGCGCGCGATCGGCGATTTCCGCCAGCAGTCGAACGACGTGAAGATCGATGCGGCGGTGACCGGCCTGCGCCTGGTCGGCATCGAGTTCGATTCCCGCACACTGCGCATCATCGCCGAGGCCGACGGCAATGTGCGGGTGGCGATCAGCAGGCTGCCGGGGGGCTGAGAGGCCGACAGCCTGCCGTCTTGCGCCTGAGTCACGCACTCACGCCACAAGATCACGCTTCATAATCGACGAGCAGCGCCGAGATTTGCGACAGCAACGCGTCGCCGCTTTCGCCGTAGTTTTTCGAACCCTTGGCATCCTGCAGGACCTTGATGAAGTCGGCGAGCAGATCGGCGATCTGATTCGACGAACTTGAATCGCCGCTGCCGCCCGCGCCCTCGACCCCGCCCGCCGCGGGCCCACCGGGACCGCCAGGACCTCCCGGCCCGCCAGGGCCGCCCTGCGGCATCGCATTGGCAAAGATATTTTTCAGCTCTTCGCCCTGCTCGCTGGTGAGCGCGCCGCTTTCGACCTGATCGGCGATCAGGCCATCGATTTTCGACTTCATTTCGTCCGGCGACGGCGGCTTGCCGCCGACCGCCGGCCTTTCGCTTCGCAGCGTCGCGTCGATTGCGTCGAGCGCGGTGCTCAGCGAGTCCTGATCTTCACTGCTGATCTTGCCGGAGGAGACTTCCGAAAGCAGCTCATTCTGCAGCATGTCCCTGGGCGAAATCCGCTGCTGGAACATTGCACTTGACGTAATCGATGTCATTGCGACTCTCCGCCATCTCGTTGGCGAATCGTCCGCCAACATGCTTCGATGACAATCGGCGGAGTGCCTTAACAGGACATTTCCGAAGACCGCCAATATTGTTTCAGTGCGTTTCGAGCAAGGCGTCAGAAACATTCAGAAACAAATCTCCGATACGCGATCCGGACTGATACTCGCGATGGCACGCTCGCCGCACATTCTGGTTATCGAAGACGACCGCGAAACCGGCGCACTGATTGCGCGCTATCTGCGTGACAATGCATGCCGCCCGACATTGGCGCCCGATGGCCGCGGTCTCGACGAAATGATCACCACACAACGTATCGATCTGGTCGTGCTCGATCTGATGCTGCCGGGCGAAGACGGCCTCAGCCTGTGCCGCCGCTTGCGATCGCGCTCGCATGTGCCCATCATCATGCTGACTGCCAAGGGCCAGGACATCGACCGCATTGTCGGCCTCGAAATGGGCGCTGACGATTATCTGACCAAGCCTTTCAATCCGCGCGAGTTGCTGGCACGGATCCGGGCGGTGCTGCGCCGGGCCGGCACCGCGGCGCTGACGCCGTTTGAGACGGCGGCACGCACCTTGACGTTTGAGGGTTGGACCATCGACCGCGGCATGCGTGAATTGCGCGGCCCGGACGGCACGCGCATCGCCGTCACCGGAGCCGAGTTTGACCTGCTGCAAATCCTGTGCGAACGCCCCGGACGCGTGCTGTCGCGCAGCCAGTTGGTGGAATTGACGCAGGGCCGCGCGGCCGGAGCGTTTGAGCGCAGCATCGACATCCTGATCAGCCGCCTGCGGCGCAAGATCGAGCATGATCCGCACCATCCGCGCATGATCAAGACCATCCGGTCGGGCGGCTATATGTTCACGCCGACCGTCGCCGCGTCATGAAATTCGGCGCCCGCGCCTTGCTGCCGAGCCGCATCAGCGGCCAGATCGCGCTGCTGATCCTGCTGTCGCTTCTCGTATTTCATGCGATCGTCACGGTGGGGATTTTCTGGGGTCGCGAGCAATTCCAGCCGCCTGGCCCGCCCGGTCGCGGCCGCGATCTCGTCACCGTCGTGCAGTTTCTCGCCGCAATGCCGCGTGCCGAGCGCCCGCGCATCATGTCTTATATGGCGGACGCCTTTCCCAACCTGCGGGTCGCCCCCGCCGTTGCCTTGCCGGACGCGCGCCCCGACGCCGCGCCTGATTCTCGGCTCGGCTTTTTGCGCCGTTACCTCGGGGCGGGCTTCCAGGTGCTGCCCGCCGACGACGCGGCCGGCGCGGCCGGCGGCGAGATCTGGGCCGTGCGCCTGCCGGACGGCGACATCGTCAGCGTGACGACGACGGCCGAACGACCGCCGCCCTCGCTCGGCGGCCCGCTGCTCGCGACCGCACTCTTTATCGTCGTCAGCATCAGCGTATTGGCGCTATGGGCCGCGCGTTCGCTCACAACGCCGCTGACGCGCTTCGCCCGTGCGGCTGAAAGCTTCAGCCCCGACGGCGACATCGCGCTGGTTCCCGAGCACGGGCCGGCGGAAATCCGCGCCGCCGCGCGCGCCCTCAATCAGATGCGAAGCCGCATCAAGACGCTGGTGGAGGACCGCATCCGCATGCTCGCGGCGATGGGGCACGATCTGCGCACGCCGATCACGCGTATGCGCCTTCGTTCGGAATTCATCGCCGATGAAAGCTTGCGCAAGCAGATGCTGCTCGATCTCGATCAGATGCGCTCGATGATCGATGCCGCACTGTCCTATTTGCGCGACGGCAAGGCGCAGGAGAAGAAGACTGCCATCGACCTGGCAACGCTGCTGCAAACCGTCTGCGATCAGTTCGGCGACATGGGCTACGAAACGAGCTATATCGGTCCCGATCATTTGACGCTGTGCGCGCAACCGGACGGCTTGCAGCGCGCCGTGGGTAATCTCGTTGACAATGCCGTTCGCTACGGCGGCAAGGCTTTGCTGCGACTGACCGTCATGCCGGATATCGTGCGCATCGATGTCGAGGACGAAGGCCCCGGCATCGCCGACGCCGACAAGGCGCTGATGCAGGAGCCGTTCGTGCGCGGCAACGCCGCCCGCAACATGAACGATGCACACGGTTTTGGCCTTGGCCTTACCATCGCGCGCATCGTTGCGCAGGCGCATCACGGAACGCTCAGCCTGCACGACCGGCAACCGTCCGGACTGATCGCCCGCATCACGCTTGCGCGCGACCACAGCATGGCGGACTGAAGCGGGATGACTTTTCCCCGCAGCGTCATCCGGCTTCAGCTTTTTGTTTGAGCATGATCTGTTCCGAAAACCGCTTCACATTTTTCGGGATCATGCTCCGGGCGGCGGCCGTCATGCCGGCCATGCAGATTTGCTCCACATGCCGATGGTCCGCGTTGCAGCATCCGCCGATACCATTTGCGTGCCGCAGCCGCGCGCGGCTCGCGATAACGGCGGCCGAGATCGGCAGGATCGCCGAGATCGATGTCGGCCGCGGCATCGAGGTTCGCGTGGCTTCGCATCGAGGTGACGGCGCGGATGCCGCGCCGGCGCCCGATCCGGCTTGTTCCTCGCCAACGCCTCCTCGACATGTGCCGGGTGCGCGCACGTGAGCATGGAGTAAGCCGGCACACGGCCCGCTCGTCGCGCGCAAATTGTCCGCCGGAACCTTGGCCAACCTCGCCCAAGCGCGTCCGGGCTGACTTGCCGCTTCGTTCTACAACCAGGACCAGCCCTTCAACCAGAAAATCCGCACCCTCAACGCCGACAGCGTGCGGCGCTGGCGCGGGCGTTTCCTTGCGCGCCTGCGGGCGATCGCACCGCGCTACCCGCCCCGCCGCGAAGTCGACCGGCAGGCGCGCGCCGACATGGCCGCCTCCAGTGTCGAGGGCGGCCTCCCCGGCCGCCGGCGCGCGAACCCGAGCATGCTGCCGCGCCGGATCCCGCTCTATCGCGAGCTGATCCGGGCCACTTTCCAGCCGGAATGAACCGCCGATAACGCGCGCCGGCGCGTTGACACCGTGGCGCGCGAGCCTACATTAGCGCGGTTCCCAGGGGAGTCCCGCAAGGGGCTGAGAGACCGATCGCCTTGTCGAAGCCGAGGCAGCGCGGAGACCCTTCGAACCTGATCCGGGTCATGCCGGCGAAGGGACGGGATTTCAAAGACCCTTTCCCTTCTCCCAGTCGTCCGGGCGCGTTTGTTGGTTTGCGAGCGTCCACGCGTTTTCCGCATTCGCACAGGAGAGACGGCAATGCAGAAGTCGGAATACATCGCGCGGATCGTGGGGCCGATCATGATCGTGGTCGGGCTCGGGATGCTGTTCAACGCGGTCGCTTGGCGCGGGCTGGCGGAGGAGTTCCTGCGCAGCCAGGCGCTGGTCTATCTGTCCGGACTGCTCGCTTTGGTGGCGGGCATCGCCATCGTCACCGCCCACAATCTGTGGACCGGCGGCTGGCGCATCCTGATCACCATTCTGGGCTGGCTCATGGCAGTCGGCGGCGCGCTGTGCATCCTGTTGCCGCACCAGATCGAGCCGATCGGCGGCACCGTGTTTGCGGAGCCTGCCATGCTCACCTTCATCGGCCTCGTCGCCACCGTGCTCGGCATCATCCTCGCCTGGCAAGGTTATGGCGGCGCGAATTACCTCGCCATGGCAAGCGCCGCACCGCGGGCTCGCGTCGCCGCGCGCGGCGGTGCGGCTTCGCGCCGCGCCGTGGAAAAACGGAGAAAGAGAAAATGAATATCCACGACCCGAAGGTCACGCTGCCCAAGATCACGACCGGGCCGCTGCCCGCCTCGTGCAAGGTCCACGCCGTGCCCGAGACGGCAGCGGACCTTCGGGTCCCGCTGCGCGAGATCGCGCTGTCGGAATCGTCCGGCGAGGCGCCGGTGCGCGTCTATGACGCCTCCGGCCCCTATACCGACCCGGCAGCGTCGATCGACGTGGAGCAAGGCCTGCCGCGCCCGCGCATCGCATGGGTGCGCGCGCGCGGCGGGGTCGAGGATTATGACGGCCGCGCGATCCGGCCGGTCGACAACGGCAATGTATCGGGCGCGCATCTGGCGCGCGAATTTCCGGTGAAGCACCGCCCGCTGCGGGCCGTATCATCCGCTCATTCCCGCGAAAGCGGGAATCCGGAAAATTCAACGCTGGGTCCCCGCTTGCGCGGGGACGAGCGGATTCAGGATCAACACCCCCTCACCCAATATGAATGGGCGCGCGCCGGCGTCATCACCAAGGAAATGATCTATGTCGCCGAGCGCGAGAATCTCGGCCGCAAAAAGATGCTGGAACGCGCGCCGGCCGCGCTCGAAGACGGCGAGAGCTTCGGAGCGGCGATCCCGCCCTTCATCACGCCGGAATTCGTGCGCGAGGAGATCGCGCGCGGCCGCGCAATCATTCCTGCCAACATCAATCACGGCGAGCTCGAGCCGATGATCATCGGCCGCAACTTCCTGGTGAAGATCAACGCCAATATCGGCAACTCGGCGGTCACCTCCTCGGTGGAAGAGGAAGTGGAGAAAATGGTGTGGGCGATCCGCTGGGGCGCCGACACGGTGATGGACCTCTCCACCGGCCGCAACATCCACAACACGCGCGAATGGATCATCCGCAATGCGCCGGTCCCCATTGGAACTGTGCCGATCTACCAGGCGCTGGAGAAGGTCGACGGCGACCCGGTCAAGCTCGACTGGGAGGTCTACAAGGACACGCTGATCGAGCAGTGCGAGCAGGGCGTCGATTATTTCACCATCCACGCCGGCGTGCGGCTCGCTTACGTGCCGCTGACCGCAAACCGCGTCACCGGCATCGTCTCGCGCGGCGGCTCGATCATGGCCAAGTGGTGCCTGTCGCGGCACAAGGAGAGCTTCCTCTACGAGCGCTTCGACGAGATTTGCGACATCATGCGCAAATACGACGTGTCGTTCTCGCTCGGCGACGGATTGCGGCCGGGCTCGATCGCCGACGCGAACGACCGCGCGCAATTCGCCGAACTGGAGACACTCGGCGAACTGACGCAGATCGCCTGGAAGAAAGGCTGCCAGGTGATGATCGAGGGCCCCGGCCACGTGCCGATGCACAAGATCAAGATCAACATGGACAAGCAGCTCAGGGAATGCGGCGAGGCGCCGTTCTATACGCTCGGCCCGCTCACCACCGACATCGCGCCGGGCTACGACCACATCACGAGCGCGATCGGGGCGGCCATGATCGGCTGGTTCGGCTGCGCCATGCTCTGCTACGTGACGCCGAAGGAGCACTTGGGGCTGCCGAACCGCGACGACGTCAAGGAAGGCGTGATCGCCTACAAGATCGCCGCGCACGCGGCCGACCTCGCCAAGGGCCACCCGGCGGCGCAACTGCGCGACGACGCGCTCTCGCGTGCACGCTTCGACTTCCGCTGGCAGGACCAGTTCAACCTCGGCCTCGATCCCGACACCGCGCGGGAATATCACGACGAGACGCTGCCGAAGGAGGCGCACAAGGTGGCGCATTTCTGCTCGATGTGCGGGCCCAAATTCTGCTCGATGAAGATCACGCAGGATGTGCGGGATTATGCGGCGAGCCTGGGGGATAACGAGAAGGCGGCGTTGGGCTTAGAGGTCGAAAAGGGAATGGCCGAGATGTCCGAGAAGTTCAAAGCGATGGGCGGCGAAGTCTATCTCGACGCAGAGAAGGTGAAGGAGAGCAATAAGACGCTCTGAGCGGCTTGTCCGCCGAAGCGCGCAGCGCGAAGGCAGATGAAGGAGAGTAATAGCGAGTTGCAACCTGAAGTGGTCCCGGTTGTCTGAACAGATTTTCCGCGTCGATAAGTGGAGCCTCTGCCATGGTTAGGCTGCCATGCGGAGTGGCAGCGGGTTGAAGTAGGCTTGATCGGGGGTTGCGCCGTCAAG
>WBUW01000082.1 GCA_008933495.1 Pseudorhodoplanes sp. | reverse complement strand
TGGTGGACCAGTGCCGGCCGGTGCCGGCGGCGGTGGAAAGCCCGCGGCGGACACCGGAAGCGGCGGTGAGCTGATCGGCCGGCGCATCGCCGCGGAAAATCTGCCCGACTTCGAACAGCCCGGAATCGGGAAAGCCGCGATCGGCATTGCGTTGCGCGGCCGCGACCAGCCCGGGAATGAGGCTTGGCCGCATGTCCGACAAATCGGCGGCAATCGGGTTGGCAAGCGCGAGCGCGGCATCGCCGCCGCCGAACAGTTCGGCGTGCGGCCTTGCGATGAACGACCAGGTCACCGCCTCGACAAGGCCGCGGCCGGCGAGCGCGCGCTTGGCCTTGCGCGTGCGCAACTGGGCAATGGTCAGCACCGGCTTGCGCGGCGCTTCGCCGCGCGGGAATTCCGCCGCCGGCACGCGATCGACGCCGGCGATGCGCACGATCTCTTCGACGATATCGGCCTTGCCCTCGACATCCGGTCGCCACGAGGGGACCGCCACCTTCGCCGTCTTGCCGGAACCGGCGACGAAGAATCCCAGATGGCCGAGAATGCGCTTTATCTCGGCCGGCGGAATATCGAGACCAGACAGCCGCCTGGTTTCATCGATCGGGAAATCGATGATCTTGTCCGGCGCCCGCGCGTCGCCCGCGACGACGGTTTCCGACGGCGTGCCGCCGCACAGGTCGAGCACCATCTGCGTCGCCAGATCGAGGCCGGGCACCGTGAAGGCAGGATCGACGCCGCGCTCGAACCGGTAGCGGGCGTCGGAATTGATGCCGAGCTTGCGCCCGGTCTGCGCGACATTGAACGGGTCCCACAAGGCCGACTCGATCAGCACGTCGGTGGTGGCCGCCGAGCAGCCGCTCGCCTCGCCGCCCATGATGCCGGACAGCGACTCGACGCCCTTGTCGTCGGCAATCACGCAGATCGTCTCGTCGAGCTGGTAGCTCTTGCCGTCGAGCGCCAGCAGGCTTTCGCCTTTTCTTGCGCGGCGCACGGTGAGATTGCCGTGCACCTTGGCGGCGTCGAACACGTGCAGCGGGCGGCCGCGGTCGTAGGTCATGAAATTGGTGATGTCGACCAGCGCATTGATCGGCCGCAGGCCGATGGCGCGCAGGCGCTTCTGCAGCCAGTCGGGCGAGGGGCCGTTCCTGACGCCCTTGACGAGGCGCAGCGCAAAGGCCGGACAGAGCGGGGGCGTCGATCCGAAATCGAGCGTCACCTGCACCGGGCAGGGGAACGCGCCTTTGACCGGCCTGGGCGCGTTCTCCCTGTACTTGCCGATTTCGGCGGCGCCGAGGTCGCGCGCGATGCCGTTGACGCCGGTGCAGTCGGGCCGGTTCGGCGTCAGGTTGATTTCGATCACCGCGTCGTCGAGGCCGGCATATTTGGCGTAAGGCTGGCCGACCGGGGCATCGGCCGGCAATTCGATGATGCCCTCGTGGTCGTCGGAGATTTTCAGCTCGGCTTTGGACACCAGCATGCCGCGGCTCTCGACCCCGCGGATGGTTCCCACACCCAAGGTGATGTCCTTGCCCGGGATGTAGCTGCCGGGCGGCGAGAACACCCCGATCATGCCGGTACGCGCATTGGGGGCGCCGCAGACGACCTGCACCGGCCTGCCGTCGCCGGTATCGACCATGCACACGCGCAGGCGGTCGGCGTTCGGATGCTGCCTGGCCTCGGTCACGCGCGCGATCGTAAAAGGCGCGAGCTGTTTGCCTTTGTCCTCGTACGCCTCGACCTCAAGTCCGACCATGGTGAGTTTTTCGACGATGGCAGCGAGGCCGGCATCGGTGTCGAGATGGTCTTTCAGCCAGGAGAGGGTGAATTTCATGTCGTCAGCCGGCTATTAGTCGAACGTAATTGGAATGGACCCAGCCGTAGCGACACGGACCGGTATAGGGCAGCCGTACCGGCCATGGCGTGCTAACGCCGCAATCGCGGCCATTGGCGGGATAGACGATTGCCAGCCATTTGCCGCGCTCGCCGCAGATATGAACCTGATTTCCATTGTAGAGCCGGTCGATCTCCCGATACGGCCTGCCTCCAGGTCCGCTTTGCACAGACAGGAAGCCGTCGCCCTTAGGGTCCAGCCCGACGATAATCCCGCTGCCGCCGCAAGCGTCGAAATCGCTTTCGCCGCCGATAATCACCGGAACGTCGATCTTCGCTCTTAATTGCGAATTGACCGCCTGCGGCGCCAGCAAGGCAGCAAGGGCCGCGACTCCGATCAGGGCCGTTCTGTGGAAGCAGGTCATGCGCTCAGCCCTCCCGCCAGCGTCGGGAAATCGAGCGGGCGGAAGCCGTAATGCGAGAGCCAGCGCACGTCGGCCTCGAAGAACGGGCGCAGATCCGGCATGCCGTATTTGAGCATGGCGATGCGGTCGATCCCCATGCCCCAGGCGAAGCCCTGATATTCATCGGGATCGAGGCCGCAATTCTTCAGCACGTTCGGATGCACCATGCCGCAGCCGAGAATCTCCAGCCAGTCCTCGCCTTCGCCGAAGCGGATTTCGCCCTTGTCGCGACGACACTGGATGTCGACTTCGAGCGAGGGCTCGGTGAACGGGAAGAACGAGGGACGGAAGCGCATCTTCACGCTGTCCACCTCGAAGAACGCCTTGCAGAATTCCTCAAGAATCCATTTCAGGTGGCCGAGATGCGAGCTCCTGTCGATGACGAGCCCCTCGACCTGGTGGAACATCGGTGTGTGCGTCTGGTCGGAATCGCTGCGATAGGTGCGGCCCGGGCAGATCACGCGGATCGGCGGCTTCTGCGATAGCATCGTGCGCACCTGCACCGGCGAGGTGTGCGTGCGCAGTAGCATGCGCGAGCCGTCCGCTTTCGGATTGAAATAGAAGGTGTCGTGCATGTCCCGGGCCGGATGGCCTTCCGGGAAGTTGAGCTTGGTGAAATTATAGTCGTCGGTTTCGATGTCCGGTCCTTCGGCAATCGCGAAACCCATATCGGCGAAGATCGCGGTGAGTTCGTCGATAACCTGGCTGATCGGATGGATGCGTCCGGTCTCCGCCGACGCCTCGCGTACCGGCAGGGTGACGTCGACCGTCTCGGTATTGAGCCGCGCATCGAGTGCGCGTGCCGCGAGGTCGGCCTTTTTCGCCGCAATGGCGGCGGTCACGCGCTCTTTCAGGCCGTTAATCAGTGGCCCCCGCGTCTTGCGCTCCTCGGCCGGCAATTTGCCGAGCGTGCCGAGCAGTTCGGATACCGAGCCTTTCTTGCCGAGCGCGGCGACGCGCACCGCTTCAAGCGCGGCTTCGTCAGCGGCGGCAGCGATTTCGGCAAGGATTTCAGTTTCGAGTTTTGCGATGTCGGACATGGCACGGTCTTTCCGTTGTCATGCCCGGGCTTGACCCGGGCATCCATCCGCTCGCGATACTTCGTTCGCGTCGATGGATCGCCGGGTCAGGCCCGGCGATGACGCCTCATCAGGCCGGCAACGCGGCCTTGGCCTTCTCCACGATCGCCTGGAACGCCGCCGGCTCGCGGATGGCGAGATCGGACAGGACCTTGCGATCGACCAGAATGCCGGCCTTGTCGAGCCCGGCAATGAAACGGCTGTAAGTGATGCCGAACGGCCGTACGGCGGCGTTCAGCCGCTGGATCCAGAGCGCGCGGAAGGTGCGCTTGCGGCGCTTGCGGTCGCGATAGGCGTACTGGTTCGCCTTATCGACCGCCTGCTTGGCGATCCGGATCGTGTTCTTGCGGCGGCCATAGAAGCCCTTGGCGGCCTTGAAAACTTTCTTGTGCTTGGCGTGCGCTGTGACGCCGCGCTTGACGCGTGCCATGACTGATCTCCTTCGCGGTAACGATGGTGCCGGACGTCAGCCGTTCGGCAGGAAGTATTTCTTGATGTTGTCGCCGTCCGACTTGAACAGGACGTGCGTGCCGCGAAGCTGGCGGATCTGCTTGTTGGTCCGCTTGATCATGCCGTGGCGCTTGCCGGCCTGGGCGGCCTTGACCTTCCCGCTGCCGGTGATCTTGAAGCGCTTCTTGGCGCCTGACTTGGTCTTCATCTTGGGCATTTGGCTCTCCTGATAGGCAGACGCATGGCGCGGGAAGGGCCCGCGCTGGCCGGCCGGTGCTCGACTGTGAGCGTTGCTCGAATTGAGCTGTCTGCGCCGCCACGGCAGCCCTTTTCCAGCCGGGCGGCGCGAAGGCGCGGTTTATGGCAGAGCGGTCCAAAAAAGACAACCGGGGAGCCATTTTGGCCCTCGATCGGCCTGCGAGCCGACCCGTGCGGGTCTCGGGAGCGGTTCAGGGCGTCCGGCCGGCGCTGGCCGGGAGCCTAGAGCGCGATCCGCCGAAGTGGGTACCGGTTCGGCGGGAGATCGCGCGAAAAACTAAAGAATCCGGACCGTGATCCGATTCAATCTGAACGGATCACGGTCTAGCAGCAGCGCTGCCGGGCGTCGGTCCGGCGCTCCGGGCCCGGAACCGGACCTGACCGGAGCAAGAAGCGCGGTCGGCCGGGCGGGCCGATTGCGCCCCGCGAAGAGGGGCCGCGACCGTCGGCAGCGCGCGCTCTTGGGGACGCCGGCGGTCGTAGGCGCCTCCGGGTCGATGATCGGTCTGTTGCCGCGCCGGTCTCCGAAGCGTGCCGATTTGTCACATGCAACGGCATCATTCGCCCGGCTTCGCGGCCAAATGAAGTCTGCGCTTCATTGTGGCGACCGGCGCCGCCAGTTATAATTTTAGCTGATCAATATCATGGAGCAGAAAGATTGCGCGCCGCGGTTGCGCGCACACGAAAGGATTCGTGCATGCAGACGCCAGCCAAATTTTCCGACATCAACGAGAGAAAAGCCAATTTTGATCATATCTATATCGAAAAAGATCCGCGCTTGTATTTCAGCTATCTTGGACAGCTTGATTACATCATCCCCCATCTCGCGCAGCCGGTTTTTGCTCAGCTCGTCCGCGCGCGCGCCGAAACCCAATCCGAGCCGGTAACCGTACTCGATCTCGGCTCCTCCTACGGGGTCAACGGCGCATTGATGAAATATGCGCTCGGTTACGACATGCTGCGCGAACGTTATACGGCTCCAGCGCTTCAGCCTCTGACCAGCGACGAAATGCTGGAACTCGATCGCGCCTTCTACCGGTCATGGCCGAAGAACCGCAATGTGCGGGTGATCGGTCTCGATATTTCGCCAAACGCCGTGCGTTATGCGCAGGCCTGCGGCACGGTCGATCTGGGATTTGCGATCGACCTGGAAACGGCCGATCCAACGCCTGAAGCCGCCGCGGTGCTGGCGGAGGTCGATCTGATCGTTTCGACCGGCTGCGTCGGCTATGTGACCAGCAGGACCTTCGAACGGCT
This sequence comes from Pseudorhodoplanes sp., assembly GCA_008933495.1. Lineage (GTDB taxonomy): Bacteria > Pseudomonadota > Alphaproteobacteria > Rhizobiales > Xanthobacteraceae > Pseudorhodoplanes. Next base: position 3,953 of record WBUW01000082.1, on the reverse strand, counting down.
CGCGGCATTGTCTCGCCGCGGACGCCCGGCCTGGGTCGCTTCGTTCGTGTTGCGCATGTTCCCCTATGACAAGATCGCCGCAACGCTTGCGCGATACGAGCTGCAAACGGAACAGTTCGAAGGGGCAACCTTTGTGCAGCGCCGCTTCGCCAATCGCGCGGAAATGGAGGCGGCAATTGCGGCCGTCGAAGGGCGCGGAATCGACACGCTCGGTCACGAGACCGAGGGGCTTTATCACGCCGACCTGTTCGTCTCGCGCTCGCGCACCGAGATCGAGCGCCTGCCGATCCGCAAGCTCGTCAGCGTCGTCAGCGGCGCCAACAAGCCCTGGACGATCGGCACCAACGTGCTGGGCCGGCACGGCACGGCGGCACACAAACGCGCGCGCGCCGACCGGCGCCATCTCACCTTGGCGCCAGGACCATGACCATCTGGCGGCCTTCGAATTTCGGCTCTTGCTCGACCTTGGCGACCTTGCCGGTGTCTTCCTTGACCCGGTCGAGAAGCCTGGTGCCCAGCTCCTGGTGTGCCAGCTCGCGACCGCGGAAGCGCAGGGTCACCTTGACCTTGTCGCCCTCCTCGAAGAAGCGGATCATCGAACGCATTTTTACGTCGTAATCGTGATCGTCGATCATCGGCCGGAATTTGATTTCCTTGATCTCGACGACTTTCTGCTTCTTGCGGGCTTCGGCAGCCTTTTTCTGCGCCTGGTACTTGTACTTGCCGTAATCGAGAATTTTCACGACCGGCGGCGTGTTGTTGGGCGAAATCTCGACGAGATCGAGATTGGCCTCCTGAGCCATGCTCAGGGCTTTCTGTGTGTCGACCACTCCGTGATTGTGGCCGGTCTGATCGATCAGCTGCACCTCTCGTACGCGGATCTCCTCATTGACGCGGGGGCCGTCTTTCTGGACGGGCGGCGTCGTTCTCATCGGGCGACGAATGGTAATTCTCTCCTATGCTGTTTCGACGGTTCGCGCATCGTAGCCGTGCCGTCCGGAAGGGCACAACCACGACGATCGAATGGCTTTAGAATCGGAAGAAACGGTTTGCAAGTCAACGGCGGCCGGCCGTGCCATTCGCGTCCGATCGTCCGGGGGGCCGACGGCGGTCACGCGGCTTGGCGGCTCCCGGTTACATCAGCGTAGAGCTTCAGCGTCAGTTCGGCTGCCGTCGAAGCGTTGAAATGACCACGCACCCATTCCCGGCCGCGCAATCCGATCGCCGCGCGGGCCTGTTCATGCATGGCGAACAGGCGCACAAGCGCCGCGGCAAGCGCCGTCTCGTCGCCGCTCGGAAACCGGAAACCGGTCATGCGGTCTTCCGGGATGGCGGGCGGGGCCAGCACGACGTCGGAGCCGGCGGCCAGATCGGAAACGACCACCGGCTTCGCCATGGCCTGCGCTTCAAGGATCGTCCGTTGCAGCCCCTCGGCCTGGGTCGCCGCCGAAACGACAACCGCGGCCGCCGCATAAGCGGCGGCGATGTCGGAGACCGGCCCGATCATGCGCACGACGTCCGCCGTCTTGGTCGCCAGCACAAGGTCCCACAATTCACCCATATAGCGGCTGTGGCCGTGATCCTCGCCGACGAAGACGCAGACGAAGTCTTTCAGCCCGGCTTCCTTCAGCCGCTGCGCGGCTTTCACGACCAGATGGTGACCCTTGCGGCGCAACATGCGGCCGGAGGCCAGGATGACTTTGGTCTCCGGACCGGCGCCGAAAATGCGCCGCATCGCCTCAATGCGCGCCGGCGACACGCTGGCCGGATCGAAGGGGGAAAGATCGACGCCCGCCGGCACGACATTGATGCGGCCCCAGGGCGTGCCGTAGCGGTCATTGATGATTTCGGCGATCTGGTCGCTGACCGCAATGACGCGATCGCCGCGCGCCATCACGCTGTTGTAAAGACGCTTGAAAAAGTTCTGCTCGCGGAACCCCTTGTACCACGAGGTCACGAACGGAACGCCGATGCAGCGGCAGGCCAGCCACGCGCTCCAGGCTGGCGCCCGCCCATGGACGTGAACGAGGTCGCACCGCATCCGCCATGCAATCCGGGCGATCGAAACCGCGTTGCGCAGCATGATGAGCGGGTTCTTGCTCGCGACATCAAGGTGGATCAGTTGCGCACCGAGCGCGGCGACCTGATGCTCGAGGCGGCCGCCGCGTGAAATCACGACCGGATGGTTGCGCGCTTCGGTCAGGATGCGCACAAGATCGACCACCGCGGCGTCGGCCGCGCCGGCATCCAGGGTCGGTGTGATGACGAGAATGTTCAGCGGATGAATATTGACGACCTTTGAGCGGTCCGGCGCGAACAACAGGCCGTGTGGTTGGCTCTCGGACAGAAGGCGGGCTGCAGAACCGGATGCCACGAACACCTCGATAATCTTTGCTGCGTTAATGATGAGCGCGCGGAACGAGATACGAAGTCGCGGCGGCGTTGGTCGGGTTGATAGTCGGTATTAATTGTGTATGCAATGCGTCAAAGCCGCCTTCCAATAATTCATTATAAATCCTGAGGACCGAAGCGGCAACGTTTTGCGGCGAAAACATGAATTCCGCAAACCGGCGGGCGCGCGCCGCCAGCGCCCGGTAACCGGCCAAATCGAGTGACAGGACCTCGGTCAATGTCTCGGCCAGCGCCTGCGGGTCGCCCGGCGGCACCACCCATCCGGTCCGCAGCGATTTCGGCATCCGCGGCGGAGCCAGCAGATGCTCCGGCAGAATCCCGACCGCGGAGGCGATAACCGGCCTTGCCATCGCTTGCGATTGCAGGACGGGTTCGCCGTGAAGACGCTGCGTGACCGCCGGCATCACGACGAAATCGGCGGCGGCGAGGGCGGCCGGCCAGTCGGGACATGGGCCCGGCTTAACAAACAGCGACGCAATGCGATGACGCTTTGCCGTTTCCATCAACGCCTGCGCGTAGCGTCGGTGCGCGCGTACGTCTCCGATCAGGACGAAGGTGACATCCTGCAACAGCTCGCGCGGCGCCATGGCGACCGCCTTGACCAGGACGTCCTGCCCTTCGGAAGGCGCGAGCGGGCCGGGCACCAGAATGATGCGATTGCCGTTCGGCACCCCCCAGGACTTGCGCAGCGCGAGCACGCGGTCCGGCCGCATTGTCGCTGGGTCGAAAAGATCGGCGTCGACCGCCGCCGGCACGATGGCGACGCGATCCCGCGCGATGCCGAAACGCTGGATGATCGGGCCCGCCACAAAAGAAGAACGCGCGATCACCTTGTCGCCCCGCGCGAGCGCGCTCCAGTAGAATGTCCGCAACGAGAACCGTGCCGGAACCGCATCCGGGAATGTGGTGACGAGCCAGACCGGGAGCTTTTCGGTCGCTGCGAGCGCGCTCCAGGCGCCGCCGGCGCTGTAAGCATGCACGATATCGACGCGCTCGGCGGTGATCAGCCGCTCCAGCCGGCGGGCATTTCCGCGCAGTCGGAACGGATTGATGCTGTCATGCGCAAGTGGGATCCAGTCTATCCCCACCGCATGCAGGGCATCCACGAGCGGTCCGCGCCGGCTTGCGACGATGGCGCGGGCGCCGGCTTTCTGCAGCGCGAACGCCAGGTCGAGCGTTGCCCGCGCCCGCGGTTCGTCGTCAAGTCTGGGGGCCAGGAGAAGAACGGCCGTGCCGGCAAGCCGCCTCACGGCGGCCGGGGGAATGCGCGCTTCATTGCTCATGCCGCAAAATCCCGGTGGAGCCCGTGGCGATATCCTCTTGCGCTGACGCCGGCTTGCGGCGAAACAGACCCGGCACTGCTGGATAACCGAATGACCGGTCGGGCGGATCGCTGCGAATCAGGACGATGAGTGACGTTAACCTGAAACACATCGAAGTTGGAGCCGGCGCTGACGTTCGGCGCATCGCTGCGCGCGTGCGCGAGGGTGCCGGCCCGGGGCTGTTCTGGCTTGGCGGCTTCATGTCGGACATGCGCGGAA
>WBUW01000081.1 GCA_008933495.1 Pseudorhodoplanes sp. | reverse complement strand
GTCTCGCACATGCCGCCGACGAGGTGTTTGGTGCCGCGCCGGAAAGCGAGCGCGCCCGCAAACGCAAAGAAGATCAGGTTGCGCCCGGGCACGAACGTGGTCGGCAGGCCGCCGTCGGCCATTTCGATGGCGACGTCGCGCGTCAGCGCCGTCTCCGAAATCGCGCCAAGCGTCTGCAGCGGCAGGACATGATCGCCGGCGAGCCGCTGCGCCCAATGCGGGCGCAGCGCCGCCATGCGCGCGCGGATGCGCGGGCGCACATCCAGCTCGACGGCATGGCGCTGCCCGTAATCGAAGCCCACGGTCTCGACCCGCGCGAAGCGGTCCAGCGCCCAGGCCAGGCAGACGGTGGAATCCTGTCCGCCGGAAAACAGCACGAGTGCGTTCTCGGATGCGAGCATCACGCGCCGTTCAATCCCATTTCGGCGACCAGGCCCAGTCGACGATCCGGCCGCCGGGATGCGCAAGGCCGGCGATTTCCTGCATCTCGGCGTCCGACAAGGCAAAATCGAACAGCGCGATATTCTCCGCCAGCCGCTCGACCTTGCTGGTACGCGGAATGACCGCGATGTCCTGCTGAACGAGATAGCGCAGCGACACCTGCGCCGCAGTCTTGCCATGGGCGCTGCCGATGCGCGCGAGCGTGGCATCGCCCTTGGCGCCGCCGCGTGCGATCGGCGAATAGGCGACGACGGCCATCCCGTGCCTGCGGGTCCCCGCGATGACCTTCGATTGGTCGAGGTAGGGATGATATTCGATCTGGTTGCAGACCAGGCGATCGCCGGCCAGCCGCGTCGCCTCATCGAGCAGGGCGACGGTATAGTTGGAGACCCCGATATGGCGCGCGAGGCCTTCGCGCTTGGCCGCGCACAACGCCGCGATCGTCTCGTCAAGCGGCACGCCCTTGTTGGGCCAGTGCAGCAACAACAGGTCGATCTCGCCCAGCCGCAGGTTGCGGATGCTGTCGCGCACCGATCGCGCCAGCGGGCCGGGCGCCAGATTTTCCGGCGCGACCTTGGTGACGACGAAGACCTCTTCGCGCCGGATGCCGGAGGCCCGCACGCCCTCGCCCAGCTCGCGCTCGTTGCCGTATATCTGCGCGGTATCGAAATGGCGGTAGCCGAGCCCGATCGCCTGGTCGACCAACCGCGCGCACTCGCGCCCGCGCAAGTCCCAGGTGCCGAGTCCGACCAAAGGGATGTGCGCGCCCTTGGCCGCGGTCGACGGCACCGCAATCGACGGCGCGGTCATCAGCGGCGCTCCTCTCCCGGCGCAAGGACCGAGAAGGCGAGATCGGGCGCCCGCTCGATCAGCTTGAGCAAGGCGCGGGCCGGGCCACGCGGCGCGCGCTTGCCCTGCTCCCAGTTGCGCACGGTTTCGATCGGCACGCCGATGCGGGCGGCGAACTCCGCTTGCGTGAGCCTGGTCGCCGCACGCACGCTGCGGGCATAGGCCGCATCGCCGCTGCGCTTGCCGCGTGGCGCAGGCGGTGCCAGCGTCGCAAGCCGTCCGGCCAGCCGGCTCCCGGAGCGCGTTCGCACCAAGCCCGCCGGCGGTTCGGCGGCGCCGACAGGGGCGATGCGTTCCGGCAGATCGCGTTCGCGCCCGTCGGCCGTCAGCTCGACCAGGCGGCCATCGGCTTTCAGGCGCACGCGGCGCAGAACCGGCGTCGGTCCATCCATGTTGAAATTATAACTGATTCGGCAATCTAATTCTATGGCCTACTAGGTCATAGGCCTAGTAGGCCAAAGGCCCATTACGCTTTGGCCATCAACCGGGCCGCCCGCTCCCGGATTTCAGCCGGAAAAGCGCACGCGCGCCGGGCCGCGGTATCAAGGTGCAGCGCCGTCAGCGTGGTGGTGGCGGCCACCGCGCCGCCGTCCTGCAGCCGCATCTCGTGGCTGAAGCGCAGCGCCTTGTCGCGGGTTTCGATCACCAACGAATGGACGCTGACCGTGTCCCCAGCCATGAGTTCTTTCTTGTAGGCGATCGTCTGCTCGATCGCGGCCATGCCGCGGCCGCTGGCCCGCAGCCACGCGGGCGTCAGCCCGATCGCCGCAAACAACTGCCACGTGGCCTCGTCGAATTTGCCGACGTACCACATGACATTCATGTGCCCCATATGGTCGCACTGCCACGGATAGACAGTGCCGCGATAAGTCAGAAGCGGTTCGGTCATGGCGGTCTCGCGGCCTATTTCGTCTTCTCGAACAATTCGCGCCCGATCAGCATGCGGCGGATTTCGCTCGTCCCGGCCCCGATTTCATAGAGCTTGGCGTCGCGCAGCAGGCGTCCGGCGGAGAATTCATTGACATAGCCGTTGCCGCCCAGGCACTGGATGGCGTCGAGCGCCATCAACGTCGCCCTCTCCGATGCGAACAGAATGGCACCGGCGGCGTCCTCGCGTGTCGTGCGCCCCTCGTCGCAGGCGCGCGCCACCGCATAGACATAGGCGCGGGCTGCATTCATGCCGACATACATGTCGGCCAGCTTGGCCTGGATAAGCTGGAAACGCCCGATTGGCTGGCCGAATTGCTTGCGGTCATGAACGTAGGGGATAACGAGGTCGAGGCAGGCCCGCATCAGCCCGAGCGGTCCCGCCGACAGCACGACACGCTCATAATCGAGACCCGACATCAGCACGTTGACGCCGTTGCCGATCGCGCCCAGCACGTTTTCCTCGGGCACCTCGCAGTCCGAGAATACCAGTTCGCCGGTATCGGACCCGCGCATGCCGAGCTTGTCGAGCTTCTGGGCGGTGGAGAAACCCTTGAACGTCTTCTCGACGATAAAGGCCGTGATTCCGCGCGAGCCCGCGGTCGGATCGGTCTTGGCATAGACCACGATGGTCTCGGCGAGCGGACCGTTCGTGATCCACATCTTGGACCCGTTGAGGATGTAGCGGTCGCCCTTCTTGTCGGCGCGTGTGCGCATCGAAACGACGTCGGACCCCGCGCCCGGCTCCGACATGGCGAGCGCACCGACATGGACGCCGGAAACCAGTTTTGGCAGGTAGCGCTTTTTCTGTTCGGCGGTGCCGTTGCGGCGGATCTGGTTCACGCACAGATTGGAATGCGCGCCATACGACAGGCCGACCGCCCCCGACGCGCGCGAGATTTCCTCCATCGCCACGCAATGGGCGAGATACCCGAGCCCGCTGCCGCCCCATTCGTCCTCGACCGTGATGCCGAGCAGGCCGAGATCGCCCATCGCCGGCCACAGGTCGCGCGGAAACGAATTGCTGCGGTCGATGTCGTCGGCGCGCGGCGCGATCTGCTCCTGCGCGAACGCGCTGATCGTCGCCCGCAGCATATCGAGGTCGGCCCCGAGTCCGAAATCGAACCCTGTCCAGGCATTGGCAATCATGATGTTCCTCCCGCCGTTCGTGCCGCGCTATCGCCGAAATCTCACTCCGCCGCGCGATCCGGCGTCGCTTCCATGCAAATCAGCGTGGCGAGCATTTTTGCGATCAGCTTGCTTTGGCCGCCGGCTTCGGCGGCAACCTCGGTATCGACAATGGTGAGCAGGCGTCCGGCCCGCACCACCTGCCCGCTCGCCACGAACCGTTCGCCGACCGCCGGCGCCATCAGGTTGATCTTGAACTCGACCGTCAGCGGCGACGACCCCGCCGGCATCAGCGAATAGGCGGCAAATCCCGCGGCGGTATCGGCGAGGGCCGCGGTCACCCCGCCATGCAGGAACCCGCGCTGCTGGGTCAGTTCGGGCTTGAGCGCCACCGCCACGCTGCAGCGACCCGGCGCAAGCGCGGCGAGTTCGCCGCCGATGAAGCGCATGTATTGCTGGCGCGCGAAACCATCGCGGCAGCGGCGCTCCCAGTCGGGATCGCGTGGGGCAAAGCGGGATTGCGTCGCCGGCCTGTCCATGCCGCTCGCTCCATACGTCACCGTATGTTTGACATACGGAACCGTATGGTGGAAAAGAGACCTTGTCAATAACCGCCGGGGAAGGTCATGGCCCGACGCAGGATGGCCCGACGCAGCACCGCGGCAGGCGCGCGGCGGCTCGATGCCGCCGACTGGATCGAGGCCGCGCAGGATGCGTTGGCCGAGGGCGGCATTGAGGCGGTGCGCGTGGAGCCGCTGGCCAAGATCCTTGCGGTCACCAAGGGCAGCTTCTATTGGCATTTCGCCGACCGCCGCGCGCTGCTCGATGCCGTGCTCGATACCTGGGCGCACGGCCGCATTGCGGCGATCCGCCAGCAGGTCGCCACCGGGCGCGATCCGGACGCGACGCTTCACCACCTCGCCGACCTGTATACCCGCCGCGCGAACCTGCGCGGGCTGTCGATCGAGCTTGCCATCCGCGCGCTCGCCCGCACCGATGCGGCCGCCGCGCGCGCGGTCCGCGCTGTCGACCGGGCGCGCCTCAAGCTCGTGGGCGCGCTGTTTTCGGGTCTTGGCTGGCCGGCCGCCGGCGCGCCGGCACGCGCAATCCTGTTCTACAGCTTCCTGTTCGGCGAAAGCCTGCTCGACGCCCGGACCGTCACCGCGCCGGCGCGCGACAAGGCCGTGCGGGCCCTGATCGCGCCGCCGCCCTGATCGTCAGTCCGCGGACATACGGCCGCCGGCGCGCGCCTTGGCGTCGCGCAGAACCGCATCGAGGTCGTCGACCGCGCACGGCGCGGCAAAGAGGTAGCCCTGCATTTCATGGCATCCGGCCAGCCGCAGCAGCACCCGCTGCTCTTCGGTCTCCACGCCTTCCGCGAGGATGCTGAGGCCGAGCGCATTGCCGAGGGCGACGATCGCCTGGATCATGGCGCCGGCGTTCGATCCGCGCCCGAGCGGGGTGACAAAAGCCTTGTCGATCTTGAGCTTGTCGAAAGCGTAGCGCTGCAGATAGCTGAGCGACGAGAATCCGGTGCCGAAATCGTCGAGTGCGATCTTGATGCCGAGCCCGCGCAGGGCGTCGAGCCGGGTCTTGGCCTCCTCGGGATTGTCGATAAGTACGCTCTCGGTCATTTCCAGGACCAGCCGGTTCGGCGAAATCTTGTGCTCCTGCAGGAGGCGGGCGACCAGTTCCACGAATTTGCGGTCGCGCACCTGCAACGGCGACACGTTGACGGAAACATACAGTTCCGGCCAGCGGCGGGCATCCGACAGCGCGCGGCGCAACACGTATTCACCGAGCGGCTCCATCAGCCCGGACTGTTCGGCGACCGGCACAAAATCCAGCGGCGCAATCATCCCGCGATCGGGGTGGTCCCAGCGCAGCAAGCCTTCGACGCCGACAATGCCCGAGCCGTCGGCGGCCACGATCGGCTGATAATAAAGTTCGAGCGCTGCCTCCGAAATCGCGCGCTTGAGATCCCGCTCGATGGCCCGGCGGTCTTTGATGCCGGCATCCATCGACGGATCGAACGTCGCAAACGCACCCGTCCCCTTGCTCTTGGCGACGCGCAACGCCGCATTCGCGCACCGCATCAGTTCGTCGGGCGTCTGGCCGTGCGCGGGAGCCAGGCTCAACCCGATACAGACCGTGAGCGGCACCGCACGGTCATGCACCCAGACGGGGCGGTTCAGGTCCGCATGGATGGCCGAGAACATGTCGGCGGCGGCCCCGGCATCGGAAATGTTGAGCACGGCGATGAATTCGTCGGCGGCAAAGCGGCCGCAGACCGTGCCCTGCGGCAGCCGGTCATGCAGCCGTCCGGCGAACAAGGCGAGCACCTGGTCGCCGCCATGATGGCCGAGCGCTTCGTTGATGTCCTTGAACCGGTCGAGATCGATGTTGGCGATCACGGTTGCCTGCCCGGGCCTGCGGGCCGCCAGCATGGCCGCGGTCAGTTCAAGCAGGCGGCCGTGATTGGGTAGCCCGGTGATCTGATCGAGCTGGCGCAACCGCCGCACGCGGTCCTGGCTTTCGCCCAGGGCGCGGTTCAGCAACCGCAATTGCCAGATGAGCGTGGCGGCAATGCCGGCGAGAACCAGGAGAAAGGCGGTCGCCGCCGGCAGCAGGCGCACCAGAAACGCGGAAATCGGGCGGTCGGGATCAAACGCCAGCCAGGCGATGATGCGGCCCTTGCGATCCACCACCGGCTGCAACGGACCGGCGGGCTTTTCATCAGCCGGCGCAAGGCGCAAACCCTTGATGCCGCTCTCGCGCTCGAGCAGCCGCAGTCCCTGGTGCTCCAGGCTCGGAAATTCGCCGATCACCTCGCGCGCGGCTTCCACGGCCTGACGCAGGGATTGGCGCTGCGCCGCCTCGCTGGCGTCGTCGCTCTGCAGCGCCAGGGTGTAAACGAGGCAAGTGAAGCCGACGCCGGCCGCCGCCGCCAGCAGCACCAGACCCTCGATCAGCCGCCCGGGAACCGGATGGCTCGAAAGCAACCGCTTGAAAAAACGCATGTGCCGCTGTCCGGCGGCCTCCTCTGGCGCGCCACCGTAGCCGACAGCGGTTAACGCCTTCTCAGTAGGTCAGGCGAGGCCGAACCAGAGCGTGGCGATCCCCAGAAAGGAGAAAAACCCGACAACGTCGGTGATCGTGGTCACGAACGGGCCGGACGAGACCGCCGGATCGATACCGAGCCTGGTCAGCAGCAGCGGAATGACGATCCCGCCGAGCGCCGCCATGGCGAGGACAAAAACCATGGCAAGGCCGATCACGAGGCCAAGATCGGTAACATTGAACCAGAAAGCCGCCACCGCGCCCATGATGAGCGCGAAACCGAGCCCGTTGACCGCCCCGACCATGAGTTCGCGTCGCGCGACCCGCCAGGCATTGGCGGCGGACAACTCGCGGGTGGCAAGGGCGCGCACGGCGACCGTCATGGTCTGGGTCGCGGCATTGCCGCCCATGGACGCCACGATCGGCATCAAAACGGCGAGCGCCACCATCTTCTCGATCGAGCCGGTAAACTGCCCGATCACCCAGGCGGCGATCAGTGCGCAACCGAGATTGGCCACGAGCCACGGAAAGCGGCTGCGCACGATCTCGGCCACCGAGTCCGACAGTTCTTCGTCGGCCTTCACGCCGCCCAGCGCCTTGATGTCCTCTTCCGCCTCCTCCTCGATCACGTCGACGATATCGTCGACGGTGATGACGCCGACCAGCCGGTCGTCGGCGTCGAGCACCGGCGCCGATACCAGATTGTAGCGTTCGAACTGGCGCGCCACTTCCTCCTGATCATCGACCGCATGCACGCGCCGGCGGTCCGGCTCCATCAGGGTCGGAATGCCGACCGGGCGCTCGGTGCGCAACAGGCGGTCGAGCGGCACCGCCCCGAGAAAGCGGTTGCCGGAATCGACCACGAATATCTCGTAGAAGCGCTCCGGCAGATCGGCGGTCTCGCGCATGAAATCGATCGTCTCGCCCACCGTCCAGGACGGCGGGATGGCGATGAGATCGACCTGCATGCGCCGGCCGGCCGAGCCGTCCGGGTATTTCAGGCTCTTTTCGAGCGCGACGCGCTCGCGGAACGGCAGTTGCGCAAGGATTTCCGACTGATCCTGCGCGGGCAGGTCTTCAAGGATATAGACCGCGTCGTCGGAATCGAGTTCGCGCACGCCGTCGGCGACCGCCTGCGCCGGCAGTTCCTCGAGGATTTCCTCGCGGACGGTGTCGTCGACCTCGGTCAGCGCGGAGAAGTCGAAATCCGCGCCCATCAGCTCGATCAGTTTCGGCCGCAGCGCCGGATCGAGCGCTTCGAGGAGGTCGCCGGTATCGGCTTCGTGCAGCCGGCCGATCAGCGCGCGCAAGCGCTCGCCGTCGCGCCCGGCAATGGCCCCGCTCACCGCCGCGACGAATTCGCTGCGGACCGCACCGCTTTCGTCGCGCATGGCGCCGGCATCCGGCGCGGCAGTCATCGCTTCCTGGTCGAGCATGCCGGCCTCGCTAATGGGAGGGAGCGCGTCGGATCATGCGCCGCTTGTACGCCGCGCGTCGGGGGCGGGCAACGCGCAAGGCGGCGTAACAATCCACACCCGCGCGCCGATCGAAGGCCGGCTGTGGACGCCGCACCGCCATCGGCTACATTGGCGCGGGAGGGGCGTACCGATGCGACGGGCGGCGATCATCCTTGCGTGCGGTGCGCTGCCGGCGGCGTTGCCCGCGGGCGCGGCCGACTGCCCGGGCAACCCGGATGCGATCGGCACCAGCCGCACGCTCGTGGTCGACCCGCGCGACCATCCGCGGATCGGCAGCTTCCAGTATCCGCAGACATTGCCGCTCGCCGAGAAAGAGATCGTGCTCACGCTCGACGACGGTCCGCGCCCGCTTTTCACCGCCCGGGTGCTCGATATCCTGGCCCGGGAATGCGTCAAGGCGACCTATTTCGTCATCGGCCGCCATGCCCGCGAATTTCCCGATCTGGTGCGGCGGATGCATGCCGACGGCCACACCGTCGCCGCGCATTCGGAAAGCCATCCCTTGAGTTTTCCGCGCCTTTCGGCGGAGCGGCTGCGGCGCGAGGTTCAGGGCAGCGTCGCCACCATCGCCGCCATCCTCGGCGACGAGCAGGCGGTCGCGCCCTTCTTTCGCATCCCCGGCCTGTTGCGCTCGGAGGCGGTGGAGCGACACATCAATGCCGCCGGGATGATGGCGTGGAGCACCGACGTGATGGCGCACGACTGGGCCCGCCGCATCACCGAGCCCGGCATCATCCGCCGCGCCCTCGACCGGCTTGCCGACAAGGGCCATCGCGGCATCCTGCTGCTGCACGACATCAAGGCCCGGACCGCCGCCGCCCTGCCCGACCTGCTGCGCGAACTGAAAGTCCGCGGCTACCGCATCGTCCATGTCGTGCCGGCAGCGCCCGGCCGGCCGGCGACGCGATAAATTGTCTATTTTGTCTCGCTTACGCCAGGGCGGTCCGTGAGGCGCACCCTTCGTCGACGGCCAAGCGCATCGCCGTCGTGCTCGCGGTTGTTGTCGTCGGAGCTGTCGCCGAGGCGGGTAACCAGAAGACAAAGCCGTGCGCTCATGAAAGAACAAATCGAACAACTTCTCCGGCCTCGTCGATGTCATCCAATTGGCCTAGCACGCGATATGGGCCGACAGACAGCCATCCGCAGGGATTGTTCCTTCGATCCCGCTCCGGCTTCTCGTCTGAGCATTGCATCTTCTGATCCAAAAGCGAGGACGTCATGACAGCAGTCGGTTGGCTCGAGATTATTATCGTCTTGGCGCTTGTCGTCGGGTGCGCCTTTCCGCTCGGAACCTTCATGGCTACCGTATTCGAGGGCCATCGAACGTTTCTCACTCCGATTGTCGGCCCTCTCGAACGAGGGTTCTATCGACTGTCCGGGGTAAATCCAGAAGAGGAGCAAGACTGGCTGAAATACACACTTTCGATGTTGGTTTTTGCTGGCGGATGCTTTCTCGCTCTCTATCTC
>WBUW01000545.1 GCA_008933495.1 Pseudorhodoplanes sp. | reverse complement strand
GGTCAACGAACTGTCGCGCAAGCTGACCGCCTGGACCGGACGGCCCTGGATGGTCGTGGTCTCGCGCGAGGCCGGCGCGCCGACGCTCAAGGCGCAGGCGGACATGCGCGATGCCGAGCGCAAGCGCGGCGTGCGCGGCCATCCGCTGGTGCAGGCGGTGCTCGAGCGCTTCCCCGGCGCGGAAATCGTCGCCGTGCGCGGCCCCGATTCGGCGCCGCCCGCGGGCGAGGCCGATCTGCCCGGCGCCGGCGAGCCGGACGAACAATAAGGAGACGTCATGGCTGACTTCATGAACATGATGAAGAAGGCGGCCGAATTGCAGGCCAAGATGACGGCCATGCAGGACGAGCTGGAAGCGCTCGAAATCGCCGGCTCGGCCGGCGGCGGTCTCGTCGCCGTCACGCTCTCGGGCAAGGGTGAACTGAAGGCCGTGCGCATCGACGACTCGCTGATGAAGGCCGACGAGAAGGAAATCGTCGAAGATCTGCTGGTGGCGGCGCACGCCGACGCGCGCCGGAAATCCGAGGCTGTCATGGCCGACAAGATGAAGGCTTTGACCGGCGGGTTGCCGCTGCCGCCGGGCCTGAAACTGTTCTGACATGAGCGACGCGCGCCACGGTTATCTGGTCAAGCCGGACCCGCGCGATCCGCGTCTCACCGAGCGCGTGCGCGGCCTCGACCAGACCGGCGCGCCAATCGAGACCGTGGTGACGGTCGAGCGCGCGCTGACCATTTTCCTCAATGCGCAGGAAATCGTCACCGCGATGACGATCAACGATTATCCGGAATATCTGGCGATCGGCTATCTCTTGAACCAGAACATGCTGCGCCACGACGACGTGGTGACCGGCGTCGATTATGACGCGGAACTGGGCGTCGTCGTCGTGCGCACCGAGCGGGCGACCGATTACGAGGAAAAGCTCAAGAAGAAGGTGCAGACCTCGGGCTGCGCGCAGGGCACGGTGTTCGGCGACCTGATGGAAGTGCTCGACGACGTGTCGCTGCCGAAAACCGAATTCCGCACCTCGTGGCTCTATGCGCTGACCCAGTCGATCAACACCACGCCCTCGCTCTATCTGGAAGCCGGGGCGATCCACGGCTGCGTGCTCGCCCGCCAGGACCGTCCGCTCGTCTACATGGAAGACGTCGGCCGCCACAATGCGGTCGACAAGATCGCCGGCTGGATGTTCCGCGAGAAGGTGCGGCCGGAGGACAAGATTTTCTACACCACCGGCCGGCTGACCTCGGAGATGGTGATCAAGACGGTGCGCATGGGCATCCCGATCCTGGTCTCGCGCTCCGGCTTCACCGCCTGGGGCGTCGAGCTTGCGCGCAAGGCCAATTTGACGCTGATCGGCCGCGCCCGCGGCAAGCGCTTCGTTGCGCTCGCCGGCCTCGATCGTATCGTCTTCGACCAGGACCTCGCCTATGTCGAGGAAGAAAGCGCCGGGCACCGGCGCAAAGCGGCGGTGCATGACGACTGACTGTCCGCAGACCATCGGCCTCGTCCTCGCCGGCGGCCTTGCCACCCGCATGGGCGGCGGCGACAAGGCGCTGATCGAGATCGGCGGCCGCACGATCCTCGATCGCGTGCTGGAGACGCTGAAACCGCAATGCGCGCGCATCCTGCTCAATGCCAATGGCGATCCGCGCCGTTTTGCGCGGTTCGGCCTGCCGGTCATTGCCGATGACATTCCCGACTTTGCCGGGCCGCTCGCCGGCATCCTGGCCGGGCTGGAATGGACCGCGCAGCACGCGCCCGATGCTGCCTGGATGGTGAG
>WBUW01000080.1 GCA_008933495.1 Pseudorhodoplanes sp. | reverse complement strand
CGACCGTGCCGTGCACGGCTTCGATCGAATCCTGCGCGCGTGCCAGGTCGCGTTTGAGATTGTCGAGCGCGGCAGGCGGGGTTTGCGCGTCGCGCGCAACGCCCGACGGTCTCCCGCGCATTTCCTCGATCCGCAAAAGCAGGTCAGCCAGCCCGCGCTCGATCGCGCTCAGTTGGCTGAGCTTGGCATCCGATGCGTCGAGCTTGGCGGCGAGATGAACGATCCGGTCTTCGAGCGTGCCGAGCGCGAGCTGTTCGCCGCCGGTCAGTTCGCCACGGTCGAGGCGCTCGGTGAAGCTTTTCAGCAATGCTTCGACCCGAGGCGGCAGCCCGCTGGCGCTCATGCTCTGCTTGATCTGCTCGGACAGGGCCACCAGGCGTTGCTCGAGCGCCGAAATGGCGCCGGCGCCGGCATTTCCGGATGCGGCGGCCGCGCTGTCGATCTTCTGCGACAGTGCATGCATTTCGTCGGCCAGCTTGCCGAGCGAATCGTTGGAGGCAACATGCGAGACAATCCCGCGCAGCGCGGCAATAGCGGCTTCGAGTTGCTTGAGGAAGGCCGGGTCATGGCTGCTCGCCCCCATCTGGTCGATGCGGTCGGAGAGATTGCGAATTGCGTTCTCGAAGCCCGCAAGGCTTTCGGCAGGACGAAGATCGCGCAGTCCGTCGCGGACTTCGGCCAGTCCATGCTCGATATTATGGATCGCGGCCGGATCGATCCCGGCCTGCCGGCTGTCGGCGATGCGGTCGGCGAGCTTGCGGATTTCGCCTTCGAGCGCCTCGATCGCCCGTTGCGGTGCGGCGTCCGCGAGGCGCGTGCCGATGTCGGCGAGTTCCTTGCGGAGCGCGGCGATGTCCTCATTGTCCCTGGGCCGATGCAACGCCTCGATCTGCTCGGTAATGCGGCGCAACTGGTTTTCGAGGCCCGACAGATCCTGCACCGGCCAGCGGGGTACCGGTTCGTGGTGCGACCGATAGGCCGGCGGTGCATAAGGCGCGGTGAAAGACGGCGGCATGGCCGGCGCCAGAGGCGGCGAGGCGGGCATGGCCGGGCCGCTGTCGAAGCCGGCATCGAGCATGTGCTGGCGCGCGGAAATTTCGGCGATCGCCTGCTCGATCGAGGTCGGCCAGGGATCGACGGGCGGCGGCGCGTATTGCGGAACGGCCATGCGATGGGGCGGGTGATCCTGGACCGGCCGTTCGCGCGCGATCAATTGATCGAGCCGGCGGTCGATGCGGCTGAGACTTTCATCGAACCGGCTTTGCGCGGCGCCATTGTCGTCATGGATCGGCTCCGAACCGGTGGCCGCCTGCTCTTCGATGGCGCGGTTGAGCCATTCGCCGACCGAAAGGCCGGAGCGGCGCGCGGCTCGGCGGGCGCTGTCACGCAGCTCCGGCCGCACGCCTTTGACATTCCACGGTACGCCGAATTTCATGCGCTCACCCGCCGGCCGGGCGGAAGTGCTTGTCCGCGCGGTCGAATTTGAACCATCGCCACCGAGAGATAGGGTCGGAAAGCGCGAACCTGCCCTCGCGCCCGACTTTTTCGCGTTACGGTAAATAACTCGTTAAAGTGCGGGAATTGTTGGGAAAATCGCGGCCTGGCGGAACCCGCGCGCGCCGGCCCGCCGGCCGCATCTTTGCCTTTACAACCCTGTTAAGTGGCGTCTGCGATGCTTGAAAACCGCTTGTCGAAGGCCGGGGAGGGTCGTCGGCAAGCCATTGATCCGCAAGGCGGATTTCTGACATTTGGGGACTGCGACCATGCCGACTTATAGCGCGCCTGTCGACGAGGTGACCTTCATTCTCAACGACGTGCTGCGAATCGAGCGATTCAACAATTTGCCGGGCTTTGCCGAGGCCACACCGGATGTGGTGGAGGCGATCCTCGCAGAAGCCGGGAAGTTCTGCGCCGAGGTGCTCGCTCCTCTCAACCGTACAGGCGACGAGGAAGGTTGTACGCGCCACGAGGATGGCCGCGTGACGACGCCCAAGGGATTCCGCGAAGCCTACCGGCAGATGGTGGAGGGCGGCTGGGTCGGGCTGTCGGCGCCGGCCGAGTTCGGCGGCCAGGGACTGCCCGGCACGCTCACGATCGCGGTCAACGAATTCATCGCCTCCGCCAATCTCGCGTTCTCGATGTATCCGGCGCTGGTGCAGGGATCGGTCGCCGCCCTGCTCGCCTACGGCTCGGAGGCGGAGAAGAAAACCTATCTGCCGAAACTCATCTCCGGCGAATGGGCCGGCACGATGAATCTCACCGAGCCGCATTGCGGCACCGATCTCGGCCTGTTGCGCACCAAGGCGGTGCCGCAGCCCGACGGCTCCTACAGGATCACCGGCACCAAGATTTTCATCTCCGGCGGCGAGCAGGACCTGACCGAGAACATCATCCATCTCGTGCTGGCGCGCATCGAAGGCGCCCCCGCCGGCACCAAGGGCATTTCGCTGTTCATCGTGCCGAAGATTTTGCCGAACGCCGACGGCTCGCTCGGCACAAAGAACGGCGTCTCCTGCGGCTCGCTCGAGCACAAGATGGGCATTCACGGCAACGCCACCTGCGTGATGAATTACGACAGCGCCGCCGGCTTCCTGATCGGTGAAGCGAACCGCGGCCTGCAGGCCATGTTCGTGATGATGAACGAGGCGCGGCTTGCGGTCGGCATGCAGGGGCTTGCGCTCTCGGAGGTCGCCTACCAGAACGCGGTGACTTACGCGAAAGAGCGCCGGCAGGGCCGCGCGCTCTCCGGTACGAAGGAGCCGAACCAGCCGGCCGATCCCATCATCGTGCATCCGGACGTGCGGCGCATGCTGATGACGATCAAGGCCTTCAACGAGGCCGGCCGCGCGCTCGCGCTGTGGTCGGCGCTCAAGGGCGACATCGCCTGGCGCTCGCCCGACGAGAAGGAGCGGCAGGCGGCCGACGATCACATGAGCCTGCTCACGCCGGTGGTGAAGGGCGTGCTCACCGACATGGGCTTTTCCAACACGGTGCTGGCGCAGCAGGTGTTCGGCGGCCACGGCTATATCGCCGAGCACGGCATGGAGCAGTTCGTGCGCGACGCGCGCATTCCGATGATCTACGAGGGCGCCAACGGCATCCAGGCGCTCGACCTGGTCGGGCGCAAGCTGCCCAAGGACGGCGGGCGGGCGCTGCAGGCGTTCTTCGCCGAGGTGCAGGGCTTCATCAGCGAGCACAAGGCCGACGAGGCGATGAAGCCCTATGTCGGCCCGCTCAATACCGCGCTCGGCCATCTGCAGCAGGCGACGATGTGGTTCATGCAGAACGCGCTTGGCCGCCCCGATCATGCCGGCGCCGGCGCCACCGACTATATGCATCTGTTCGGCCTCGTCGCGCTCGGTTACATGTGGGCGTGCATCGCCAAGGCCGCGCGCGACAAGCTGAAAGCCGGCGCCAACGGCGCCACCGAGCGCATGAGCGGCAAGCTCGTCACCGGCCGCTTCTTCATGGAGCGCATGTTGCCGGAAACCGCCACGCGCCTGGCACGCATCCAGGCCGGGGCGGAGACGACCATGGCGCTCGGCGCGGAAGCCTTCTGATCTTACTTCACGCCTCAGCGGAGATCGTTGTCGCGCTTAGGGGGTTGCAGGTTATAGTCGTGCCGCCGCGCGTATTTTCGAGGCGTGGATGGCCGGAACCAGCCCGGCCATGACGACGCCCTTGATGGTCTCGCTCGGCTAACAGCAAACGTCGCCCGGATCGAGCCCTCGGGTCGCGCTTTGAGCGCGCCCGAGGGTGAACTTCGCGAACTCCGGGGCGCGTTTGCGTGCCGCTCTGTCAGCCCCGCATTGCGTGGAGTTTATCATCGGGCCGCGCTTGGCGCGGACCCGTTGGCTCCATGCGGGCTACGCAGGACCAACCTTCGGCGGCCGATCATGATGGTGTTGATCGGAACGTCGATTGCGCCTATCCACGTCCCGGCAGACATCCGCGCGAACAGGACATGCAATGGCCGACGTGACCAAAGACAGCAACGGCAACCCGCTGAATGACGGGGATTCGGTCACCCTGATCAAGGACCTGAAGGTCAAGGGCAGCTCGGAAACGCTCAAGCGCGGCCTGCTGGTCAAGAACATCCGTCTCACCGGCAAGCCGGGCGAGGTCGAGTGTAATACCAAGCAGGTGAAGGGGCTGGTGCTGAAGACGGAATTTCTCAGGAAGGCTTGAGGTCGCCGTCGGTTGCCGAAAACCGCGGCGCGCCCGTCGCGCCGAGCGGCTTCATGGCCGGCTTTCCCGACGCCCCTCTTTGATCTGCCTCAACGCCTCCTGCATACTGTTGCCGCTATGAAAAGGCGGCTGGCGCGCAGGACCGGAAGAGGCGCCTGCGCCCGGCGAGCGGCCGGTTTTACATGAGCGTCGAGACATTCTCAAAACCCGACCAGCGCCGGCTGCTTGGGCGCTTCTGGCAGAGCGCCTTCGAATACTGGCGCGGCCCGTCGAGCTGGCGCGCCTGGTTCCTGTGCGCCCTGCTGCTCGTCATCGTGGTCGCGCAACTGCTGACGCAATATGCGCTCAATTACTGGAACCGCGATTTCTTCGACGCGCTTGAGCAGAAGAACGCCGCCGCGCTCACCGGCGTGATCCTGAAATTATTTCCGCTGGTGGGATTGAGCGTCGCGCTCGCCGTTCTTTCGGTCTGGGGCCGCATGACCGCGCAGCGGCAGTGGCGCGAATTCGTGACCACGCGGCTGATCCATCGCTGGCTGCACGGCGGCAATTTCCGCAAGCTCGGGCACTTCAACGGCAACAGCCCGCAGAATCCGGAATACCGGATCGCCGAAGATTCGCGCGTGGCGACCGACGCGCCGATCGACCTCGCGCTCTCCCTGCTGTCTGCGGTGCTGACGGCGGCGACCTTCTTCGGCATTCTTGCGAATGTCGGCGGCGCCATCACGGTCGCCATCGGCGACGTCCCGGTGACGATCCCGTTCTACCTGGTGTTCGGGGCGATCGCCTATTCGACGCTGGTCACCATGGCGGTGCTGCTGATGGGCCGCCGGCTGACCGACGTCGTGCAGGACCAGATCCAGGCCGAGGCGACCTTTCGCGCCACCGCCAATTTCATTCGCGAGGCCGGCGACGGCCTCGTCGTGAGCTCGGGCGGCATGGCCGAATACCGCCAGCTCTGGGAGGGCCTGCGCAACGTCATCCGGCAATGGCGTATTCTGTGCTGGCAGCTCATGCGGGTCACGCTGGTGACGAACGCCAACACGATCGTCGCGCCGGTGGCCGGGCTCCTGCTTTGCGCCCCGAAATATCTCGACGGGGCCATGTCGCTTGGCGAGGTGACGCAGGCCGCCGCCGCCTTCGTGGTGGTGCAGGGCGCGTTCAACTGGTTCGTCGACAATTTCCAGCGCATGGCCGACTGGCGCGCGTCCGCCCTGCGCGTGGCCGCGCTCATGCTCGCGATCGACGAGCTCGACCGCGCGGGCGAACTGACAAGCAGCGAAAGCGGGCCGGCGCACGCGACCGTGTCCTCGTCCGGCTGAACGCGTTCAGGCCGGGCCGCCCTCCGGCGCCACGATCCGCCGATACAGGTGCCAGGTCGTGTGCCCGAGCACCGGCAGCGTCACCAGCAGGCCGAGAAAGAACGGCAATGCGGAGAGGATCAGCAGCACGACGATGAGCGCCGCCCAGCCGATCATCGGCACCGGGCTCAGCGCCACCGCGCGCACGCTCGTGATCATGGCGGTGATGAAATCGACGTCGCGCTCGAGCAGGAGCGGAAACGAGACGACCGTGACCGAGAACAGGATCAGCGACAGGGCGGCGCCGACCAGGTTGCCGACCGCGAGAAACAAAAGGCCCTCGTTGGTGGTCAGCACCACGGTGACGAACTGCTCGAGCGTGGAGAACGAGGCGTTGAGCCCGAGAAACAGCGCCATCAGGAAGCGCACCTGGTAAATCCACATGATGAAGATGAACAGGGTGACGAACGCCATCCAGCCGATTTCGCTGTGCCCGCGCATGGCGCCAACGATGTCGAAGAACGAGGCGGCCTGTCCGGCCTCGCGCCGGCGGCTCACTTCATAGAGGCCGACCGCCACGTACGGGCCGATCAGGGTGAAGCCGGCCGCCAGCGGATAGGCGAGATAGCTGATGCCGAGCGCGGTGACGCTCGCGACGACCGCCATGCCGCCGGCCGCATAGAGCGCGCCGAACAGGAGGCCGTAGAGCGGGGCGGCCTGAAAATCGCGCAGGCCCTGCGCCAGCGATTCGGCGATGTCGGTGGCGTTCACGCGCCGCACCACCGGGTCGGCCCTGCCGGAAATCGAAGTCATTGCCGTCCTCCCAACGATTTTTTCAATCATGGGGGCAGAGGGGCAGGAGCGGCGCCTTGATTCGCATCAATATCGGCGCGGCCCGGGCGCAACGATTGCCGGCGCCGGCCGGCGATCATCGGCGGCGGATCGTTTGCAGATCGAGGCAGTTCAGCCGGCAAGTCCGATCAGGGCGTAGAACGTCGCCGCGATCAGGGCGGACGCGGGCAGGGTGATGACCCAGGCCACCACGATGTTGCTCGCCACGTTCCAGCGCACCGCCGAAACCTTGCGCGCCGCCCCGACGCCGACGATCGATCCGGTGATGGTATGCGTGGTCGACACCGGTATCCCGAGCCCGGTCGCCGCGAACAGGGTGATCGCGCCGCCGGTCTCCGCGCAAAAGCCCTGCATCGGCGTCAGGCGCGTGATTTTCGATCCCATCGTGTGCACGATGCGCCAGCCGCCGAACAGGGTGCCAAGTCCCATCGCCGCCTGACAGGTGATGACCACCCAGAACGGCACGTAGAATTCGCTTCCGAGATGGCCCTGCGAAAACAAAAGTACGGCGATGATGCCCATCGTCTTCTGGGCGTCGTTGCCGCCATGGCCGAGCGAATAGAACGAGGCGGAGACGAACTGCATGGTGCGGAAAACCGTATCCACCATGCGCGGATGGGCGCGCACGAACAGCCATGACACCGCGAGAATGAGGAAGAGCGCCAGCACGAAGCCGGTGAGCGGGGACAGCACAATGGCGGCGGTTGTTTTCGACAGCCCGGCCCAAACCACCGCGCCGTTGCCGGCCTTGGCCACGCCCGCTCCCACCAGCCCGCCGATCAGCGCGTGCGAGGAACTGGAGGGAATGCCCGCCCACCAGGTGATGAGATTCCAGGAGATTGCGCCCATCAGCGCGCCGAATATCACGCGCGCGTCGACGACGCTCGTCGCGACGATGCCGGTGCCGACGGTCTGCGCCACATGCAGTCCGAAAAACACAAACGCGATGAAATTGAAGAAGGCGGCCCACGCCACCGCGTAGCGCGGCCGCAGGACGCGCGTCGAAACGATGGTGGCAATGGAATTGGCCGCGTCGTGCAGCCCGTTGAGGAAATCGAACAGCAGCGCAACCGCGATCAGTCCGAACAGAACAGGCAGGCTCAAAATCGCGTCCATGCGCGTGACGGCCAGCTAGAGGTGATCGGTGACGAGGGCGTTGATCTCGTTGGAGACGTCCTCGAACCGGTCGACGATCTTCTCCAGGCTGTCGTAGATATCGGTCCCGATGATGAAGTTCATCGCGTTGCCGTTGGCGCCTTCGCGCCGGAACAGCGCCTTGCGGCCTTCGTCGTAGAGCCCGTCGGCGCGTTCCTCGACCTGGATGATCTCGCCGGTGAGGTGGTTGAGGCGCGGCGCGTTCTTGTTGATGGCGTTCAGCAGCGGAACCGCTTCCGCCACCAGAGCCGCGGCCTGTACGATCACGTCGCCCATCTGCTGCATGGCGGGCTCGAAGCTGCGCACCTCGAACAGCGTGATCAGCTTGGCAGTCTTGTTCATCTGGTCGATGGCGTCATCCATCGACGTGATCAGGTCCTGAATGTCGGAACGGTCGAACGGGGTGATGAAGGTGCGGCGGACGGCGGTGAGCACTTCGCGTGTGATATCGTCGGCCTCGGTTTCGCGCGCGATGATTTCCCGGCAAAAATGCGGGATTTCGTCGCCGCCGCGCAAGAGGCCCTGCAAAGCGTGGGCGCCCGCGACGATAACCGTGGCGTGCCGGGTGAACAGTTCGAAGAACCGCTCCTCCTTCGGCATGATCGCCTGAAACCAACTCAGCATTTGCCCGGCCCGGCAACAGAATCAGGCCCCGATGGTAGGGGCCCGTGCCATCGCAGGCAAACGCCGGTTTGCGCGCGATCCGGGTTATCCCGGCGCGCCGGTGGGCGAGGCGCGCCGGGAATGCCGGCTACAGTCGGGCGAACGGCATTATTTTTTCGCCAGCGCCGCGTCGACCGAGTACCTGCCGGCGCCGGTGACGAGCACGATGAGGGCGGCGCCCATGAAGGCGATGGCCTTGAGGAAATTGGTGTACTGCGCCGCCTGCTGCGCGGCCGGATATTCCCAATAGCGGTGCGCGAGCGCGGCCGCGATCAGGCAGAACAGGAAGGTGACGATCGCCGCATAGCGGGTGGCGAGCCCGAGGACCAGGCAAACCCCCATGCCGAACTCGATGAACGGCACGATGTTCGACAGCAGGCCGGCCGCCGGCGTGCCAAGGCTCGTCAGATAGCCGGCAAAACCGGCCATGTTCATGATCTTTCCCCAGCCGGCCGCGACGAACAGCCAGCCCAGCAGCACGCGGCCGATGAGCAAGAGCGCATCCGCCGATCCGCTCGCAAGCCCGTCGGCCGCCGACAGTGCCGGATGCGATGACGATTTCGAAGCCATGGAACGTCTCCCCCTGTGTGAGCCGGAACCGGCCGGCGCCAATGAAAACCAACACCGCCAAGGCCGGCGAAGTCCGCGGCTCTCTCACTGCGGTGCAGCGAGCGCTTGCCATCGGTATGCGGAATTTGGCAGACGAAACCGTGACCGCTTCATCCCGCACCGCACAGTCGCATCACATTGCCGTCATCGGCGGCGGGCCGGCCGGCCTGATGGCGGCGGATGTGCTGTCCGCGCGCGGGCTGGCGGTGACCGTGTTTGAGCGCATGCCCTCGCCCGCGCGCAAGCTGCTGCTCGCCGGCCGCGGCGGGCTCAATCTCACGCACAGCGAGGACGCCGCGCGTTTTCTGGCGCGTTACGGCGCCGCCGCGCCGCGCCTGCAACAGGCGATCGCGGACTTCTCCCCGGCCGATCTGCGTGCCTTCAGTGAGAAGCTCGGCCAGCCCACTTTCGTAGGCACGAGCGGGCGGGTGTTCCCGAAAGCCATGAAGGCCTCACCATTATTGCGCGCATGGCTGCGCCGGCTTGACGCCCAGGGCGTTGCCTTTGCACTGCGGCATCGCTGGCGCGGATGGGACGGCGAGGGGCGCCTCGTGTTCGATACGCCTGAAGGCGCGAAGGCCGTCGCCGCAGACGCCGCGATCTTGGCGCTCGGCGGCG
>WBUW01000079.1 GCA_008933495.1 Pseudorhodoplanes sp. | reverse complement strand
CGATCTCTACCGCGGCCTGCTGACCGGCGACGACGCGCGCGTGGTGCATGCCTACGAGACCTGGGGCTTCCGCAACCTGACCCGCGAGCTGATCGATGTCCTCAATATCTGGGCCCGCTTCATCTACGGGCCGCTGCTGGATAATCGGGTGCGCTCGATTGCCGACGGGGTGAAGCCGTCCGAATATGGCCGGCGCGAGGCGTTCCGGGTGCATCAGGAATTGAAGGCCAGGGGTCCGGTCATGGTGCCGCGCGAATTCGTCTTCATGGACCGCGCGGCGATCGGGCTCGGCGGGGTCTTCCTGCACCTGAAGGCCGAACTGAACTGGTGCCGGCTGTTCCAGGACATGCTGGGGGATTTTTCCGTCGCCGGGGTGGCGGCGCGCCAGGCGGCGGCGCTGGCCAAAGCCGGACTGGCGGCCGCGCAATAGCGGGCTGTTGATGGACGCGGCCTCCGTCGAATTGGTGACGCCGGGGTCGTTGCAAGCGCGGCCCGGTTGCGCTAACCCGTGTGACCACGAGGATCGTGCTTCCGGGGGGATGACGATGGCCGACCACGGCGAAATCCAATACAGCACGGCTGACGGCAACGACTATCTCGCCCACGAGCAGACCTACCGGCTTTTCCTGCAGCTTGCGAAATGGGGCATCGCTGTCATTGTCGCCATTCTCGCGCTGATGGCCTTTTTCCTCGTTTGACCTGACGTCCAGACATCGGCGCCGAGGCCCCCATGAAAATCGCAGTCGCCGCCGAATCCGATCCCGCCGAACCCCGCGTCGCCGCCACTCCCGAAACGGTCAAGAAATTCGTCTCGTTCGGTGCCGCGGTCGCGGTCGAGGCGGGAGCGGGGACCCGGTCCGGGCTTCCGGATGCCGATTTCCAGGCCGCCGGCGCGACGGTCGGCAGCCAGGTGGTGGCCGACGCCGATATCGTGCTCAAGGTGCGCCGTCCCTCCGCCGACGAAGTGAAGGGATACCGCAAGGGCGCCCTGGTTCTGGCGATCATGGACCCCTACGGCAACGAAGCGGCGGTGAAGGCGATGGCCGATGCCGGCATCGTCGCCTTTGCCATGGAATTGATGCCGCGCATCACCCGCGCGCAGTCGATGGACGTGCTCTCCAGCCAGGCCAATCTCGCCGGCTATCGCGCGGTCATCGACGCCGCCGGCGAATATGGCCGCGCGCTGCCGATGATGATGACGGCGGCCGGCACCGTGCCGGCGGCCAAGGTATTCATCATGGGCGTCGGCGTCGCCGGCCTGCAGGCGATCGCGACCGCGCGCCGGCTGGGCGGCGTCGTCACCGCGACCGACGTGCGGCCGGCGGTGAAGGAGCAGGTCCAGAGCCTCGGCGCCAAGTTCATCGCCGTCGAGGACGAGGAATTCAAGCAGGCGGAGACCGCCGGCGGCTACGCCAAGGAAATGTCGAAAGAGTACCAGGCCAAGCAGGCCGCGCTGATCGCCGAGCACATCAAGAAGCAGGACATCGTCATCACCACCGCGCTCATTCCCGGCCGCCCGGCGCCGCGGCTCGTGAGCAAGGAGATGGTGGCGTCGATGCGGCCGGGCTCGGTCCTCGTCGATCTTGCGGTCGAGCGCGGCGGCAATGTCGAAGGCGCCAAGGCCGGCGCGGTGGTCGAGGTCAATGGCGTGAAGATCGTCGGCCACGAGAACGTCTCCGGCCGGCTCGCCGCGTCGGCTTCCGCGCTCTATGCCAAGAATCTGCTGGCCTTCGTCGAGACCATGATCGACAAGAAGGAAAAGAAGCTTGCGCTGAACTGGGACGACGATCTCGTCAAGAATACCGCGCTGACCCGCGACGGCGCCGTCATCCATCCCATCTTCAAGCCGAAGAGCGCCGCCTGATGCCGACTTGTCCGCGCGCCGAAGCGCCTTTCGGCCATAGCTGAAGACAGACAAAAGGACGCTGGCCATGGACCATATCGCAACCGCCGTCGATCCCTTCGTCTTCCGCCTGTCGATTTTCGTGCTCGCCGTCTTTGTCGGCTATTACGTCGTCTGGTCGGTGACGCCGGCTTTGCATACCCCGCTGATGTCGGTGACCAACGCGATCTCCTCGGTGATCGTGGTCGGCGCCCTGCTCGCGGTCGGGGTCGCGCTCGCCGGCGGGTCGGGACCGATCTGGGCACGGGCACTCGGCTTTCTCGCGCTCGTGTTCGCCGCGGTGAACATATTCGGCGGCTTCCTCGTCACCCAGCGCATGCTGTCGATGTACAAGAAGAAAAAATGAAGCGCGCGACGACGATCTTCCTGTGTCCCGGATGCGGTGCAGCATGCAGTGATGTGCCGCTGGTCCGGGACCCTCACAAGTCGGAACGGTCCCGGTTCCGCAGTGCATCGCTGCGCGCCGCGCGGCGCCCGGGACACGGCATGAAGGTTCGTCCATGAGCGCCAATCTCGCAGCCCTGCTTTATCTCGTTTCCGGTGTTCTCTTCATCCTGGCGCTGCGCGGGTTGTCGAGCCCCGAGACCAGCCGCATGGGCAACCTACTCGGCATGGTCGGCATGACCATTGCCGTGCTGACCACGCTCGCCTCGCATCCGCCGGCCGGGTTCGGCGCCTGGGCGCTGGTGATCCTCGGGCTCGCGCTCGGCGGCGGCATCGGCGCGGTGATCGCGCGCCGGGTGCCGATGACGGCGATGCCGGAACTGGTGGCGGCGTTCCACTCGCTCGTCGGCATGGCGGCGGTGCTGGTGGCGGCGGCCGCGCTCTATGCGCCGGCCGCGTTCGATATCGGCCAGGTCGGCGCCATCCACAAGGCGAGCCTCGTCGAAATGTCGCTCGGGCTTGCCATCGGCGCCGTGACCTTCACCGGCTCGGTGATCGCCTTCCTCAAGCTGTCCGGCCGCATGAGCGGCGCGCCGATCCTCCTGCCGCTGCGGCACGTGATCAATCTCGCGCTGTTTGTGGCGATTGTCGCGCTGACGGTCTGGTTCGTACGCGCGGAGAGCTACACGGCGTTCTGGCTGCTCGCGCTCGCCGCCTTCCTGTTCGGGGTGCTGATCATCGTCCCGATCGGCGGCGCCGACATGCCGGTCGTCATCTCGATGCTCAATTCCTATTCCGGCTGGGCCGCCGCCGGCATCGGCTTCACGCTCGGCAATTCGGCGCTGATCATCACCGGCGCGCTGGTCGGCTCCTCGGGCGCGATCCTGTCCTACATCATGTGCAAGGGCATGAACCGCTCGTTCATCTCGGTCATTCTCGGCGGCTTCGGCGGCGAGGTGGCGGGACCGGCGGGCGGCGCCGCCGAGCAGCGGCCGGTCAAGCTTGGCTCGGCCGAGGACGCCGCCTACATCATGAAGAACGCCTCCAAGGTCATCATCGTGCCGGGCTACGGCATGGCGGTGGCGCAGGCCCAGCACGCGCTGCGCGAGATGGCCGACCATCTCAAGAAGGAAGGCGTCGAGGTCAAATACGCCATCCACCCGGTCGCCGGCCGCATGCCCGGCCACATGAACGTGCTGCTCGCCGAAGCCAACGTCCCTTACGACGAGGTGTTCGAGCTTGAGGACATCAATTCGGAGTTCGCGCAGGCCGACATCGCCTTCGTGATCGGCGCCAACGACGTCACCAATCCGGCGGCGGAAGAGGACAAGACCTCGCCGATCTACGGCATGCCGGTGCTGCAGGTCTGGAAGGCGGGCACCGTGATGTTCATCAAGCGCTCGCTCGCCTCCGGCTATGCCGGCATCGACAATCCGCTGTTCTATCGCGACAACACCATGATGCTGCTCGGCGACGCCAAGAAAATGACCGAGAGCATCGTCAAGGCGATGTAGCGGCCGCGGCGCCGCCTTTACCGAAGCGCGTCCGGTCTGCCAGTGCGTGTATCTGTGCGTAAGCGCGGGGCCGCTGCGCCCCATCACGGCAAGGAGACACCTATGGCTGACAACAAGAAGAAGCGCGGTGGTGCGGACCGCGCGCTGATCGCCCTGAAGGAGCCCTACGAGGTTCAACACTGGTCGAAGAAGTTCCGGGTGACGCCGGCCAAGCTGAAAGCGGCGGTCAAGGCGGTCGGCCGCTCGGCGAGGAAGGTCGAGGCCTATCTGAAATTCCAGAAGCAGAAGGACCGTGACCGCGCGCTGATCGCGGTGAGCCAGCCCTACGAGCTGCGCTACTGGTCGAAGAAGTTCAAGGTGACGCCGGCCAGGCTGAAGGCGGCGGTCAAGCTGGTCGGCCGCTCGTCGAAGAAGGTCGGCCTCTATCTCGCCGGGCAGAAAAAGCCGCGCAAGAAGAAGGCGAAAAAGGCGGCCTGAAGCATGATCCCGAAAAGTGCGAAGCGGTTTTCGGAGACGATCATGCTCGAACAACGAGCTGGAGCATAATCCGTTCGGATTGAACCGGACCGCGCACGCGATTTGTTGTTTTTCGCGCGATCTTGCGCCGAACCGGTTCCCGCTTCGGCGGAGCCGCGTTCGAAAGCGGGATAACGATTCGCGGAAAAGTCACGCCGCTTTGGCCGCCGGTCGTCCGGGCGCGGAATGACGGGCCGGCCCGTCATGTCCCGCCGGCCGGTCCGTTGGCGCGGCGCAGCACCGCGCGCAGCGTCATCGCCGCGGCCAGTCCCGCCACCATCACGCCGACGAAGAGAAACGGCGCGCCGTCCCAGCCGAACCGCTGCACGAAGGCGGCGAGCGCGACCGGGCCGAGCAACTGGCCGAGATTGCTGCCATTCATGGCGAGGCCGATGGTGATGGACAATAGCGCCGCGCTTGCGGTCAGGCGCGGCGCGGCGGCGAAGATCGAGGCCGGTATCAGCCCGCTGATCACCAGCGTCGCGGCGGCGACCGTCGCGATGACGACGACCGGCAACTGGCTCGAGAAGATCGCAAAGCCGGAAATCCCCATCACCACGAAACCGGCTGCCGCCACCGCCCAGAGCGGGGCGCCCATGCGGATCAGCGCGCCAGCCAGAAGATTGCCGATGCCGTTGGCCAGCGCCGTCAGCGCGCTCACCATCCCGGCGGCGGCGATGCCGAGACCGAGCCGGTCCACCAGCAGCGCCGGCAGCAGCCCGGTCAGCGCAAAATAGTGGAACGTATAGATGCCGAATATCGTCGCCAGCAGCAGCGGGCCCGGCGCGCGGATGACGCGCGCGATATTGGTGAGCGCGCGCGTGGTTTCCGCGGCGGGCGGCTGGGCGGCGACGACGCGCGCAACCGCCGCGGCGTAAGCGAGCGCCAGCACGCCATTGACCAGCCACAACATCCGCCAGCCGGGCGCCGCGATCAGCGGGCCGAGCAGCATCATCAACGCCGATCCCGCCGGCAGGTAGACGCCCCAACAGGCGAACACGCGGTCACTGTCGGAGGGCCTGGCGACCGTGTGCAGGAGGCGCGGCACCGAGAGCACGACGGCAAGGTAGCCGCAGCCCTCGGCAATGCGGGTGGCCAGCAGCGTGGCGCCGTCGGGCGCCAGGGCGCCGGCGATGCTGGCAAGTCCGGTCACGCACAGCCCGACCAGCAGCGTGCGGCGCGGTTCGAACATCGCGACGACGGTTCCGGCAAAGATGCCGAAGATGGCGCCCAACGCGCCGAAGGCGCCGACGATCCACGAGGCGAAGACTAGGCTCAGGCCCAGATCCTGCTGCAGCAGCGGCACGGCGATCGCCGCCTTGCCGATCTGGAAGGCGCCGACCATGCCGGCGGCGATCAGGGCCGCGACCGCGCCCCAGCGAGTCTGTGCCGACATGCGGTTCAATCGCCGGTCGGTGAGATGCGAAAGCCGATCACCGCCGGCGACTGGCGGAGCTGTCTGGAAAGGGCTTCCGTGGCAAGGCGTTCCCGGCTCTTGATCATCATGCGGTATTCGAAGTCCTTCCCGGCATTGGTCAGCCGCGACGACAGGTTGGCGATGCTGAAGCCGCGATCGCCGACCAGTCGGCGCAGCTTGTCCTCGGTCATGACCTTGCGGCGCGGAAACGTGACGATCAGGTGCGCGTAGTATTCGGCCGGCAGCCGGTTCTCGATCCAGCGGAATACCGCCAGCACCGCGAGCGCGGCCATGGCGCCGAGCGCGGCGGCGAAATAGAACCCGATGCCGACCAGAATGCCGATCGCCGATGTCGTCCAGATCGAGGCGGCGGTGGTCAGGCCGCGCACCGTCAGCCCTTCCTTGAAAATCACCCCGGCGCCCAGAAACCCGATACCGGTCATGATGCCCTGCGCCATGCGGGTCGGATCGGTGCGGATCGCCTCGGCGGGAACATGCGTCATCCAGCGGTCCTGATAGACCGTGACCAGCATGAGCAGCGCCGAGGCGACGCAGACCAGGGCATGGGTGCGAAAACCCGCCGGCCGGCCGTGGAACGTGCGCTCGAAACCGATCATGGCGCCGATCGCGAGCGCGGCCAGGATGCGGACGAGAATCGTGATTTCCTCGGGTGCCGGCATGATCGAGGCTTAACCGGAAACGCCCGGTGTCACAATATGGCGACCGGGATCGGTCAGTATACCGTGAACGCATACTTGCAGCAGGGCCCGCGAACGTCCGGTACCTCGATGGCGACTTTGAAATCGATCGCGCTCTACGCCATTGCCGGATATGTCGCGCTGGTCGCGGTCATGTATCTCGCGCAACGCCGGCTGATGTATTTCCCGGAATCGGTGCGCACGGCGCCGGCCGAGGCCGGATTCCCGGAAGCCGAGGAAATCGCGCTTGAGGCGGCCGACGGCGAGCGGCTGCTCGCCTGGCATGTCGCGCCGCGCGCGGGGCGTTTCGTCATCGTCTATTATCACGGCAATGGCGGCGCGCTGCGGCATCGGCCCTGGCGTTACCGGCCGCTGACGGCCGACGGGACCGGCCTGGTTGCGCTGTCGTACCGCGGTTACGGCGGCTCAAGCGGGCATCCGAGCGAGCAGGGCCTGATCGCCGACGGGCGCGCGGCCTATGACTTTGCCGCCGCGCGCTACGGGGCCGGGCGCATCGTGCTGTGGGGGGAATCGCTCGGCTCCGGCGTCGCGATCGCGATCGCCGCCGAACGGCCGGTGCGCGCGATCGTGCTCGAAGCGCCTTTCACGTCCACCGTCGACATCGCCGCCGCGATCTATCCGGTCATCCCGGTGCGCTGGCTGATGAAGGATCAGTTCCGCTCCGACGAGCGGATCGGCGGGATCCGGGCGCCGCTTCTGGTCATGCACGGGGCGCGCGACCGCGTCGTCCCGATCCGCTACGGTGAACGGCTGTTTGAGCGCGCGCCGGAGCCCAAACGCTTCGTGCGATTCCCGCGCGGCGGGCACGAAGATCTGGGCGAATATGGCGCGGTCGAAGCCGCCCGCGCGTTCCTCGCCGATGTGGCCGAAGGCAGCCCGCTCAAATGACATCGCCGGGCGGGAGCCCGGCGACCACGGTCATCCTGGTGCGGATTGCTTCAGTTGCGGGTGAAACCGCCGCGGCTCGCCCCGCCGCGTCCGCCGCCGGCTCCCGCGCCCACGACCGGCTTGGGCTTGGACGGCAGGAGGCCCTCGCGCTGCGCGCGCTTGCGGGCAAGCTTGCGGGCCCGGCGCACGGCCTCCGCCTTCTGGCGGGCTTTCTTCTCGGAGGGCTTCTCATAATGGCCGCGGAGCTTCATCTCGCGGAAAATGCCCTCGCGCTGCATCTTCTTCTTGAGCGCCTTGAGGGCCTGGTCGACGTTGTTGTCGCGAACGAGAACCTGCACGTGTCTTCCTTCTTGGGCCGCCTGAGGCCCGGTTGCGGGTCTGATTTCCGGCTGAAATCCCGCGCGGTGCGGGCGTTTCGAGTTGCGCGCCTTTACCAGAAAGCGGGTCAAGTGTCTACCAGCGGCTCTTTTTCGAGCGTGCGCCGCCCGGGGCCGGCGCCAGGCGGGTCACGTGCCCCATCTTGCGGCCGGGCCGGGCTTCCGCCTTGCCGTAAAGGTGGAGCGAGGTTCCCGGCCGGTCGAGCCAGCGGTCGAAGTCGTCGACCTCGTCCCCGATCAGGTTCGTCATCTCGATCCGGCCGTGCCGGACCGGCCGGGCCAGCGGCCAGCCGGCGACCGCCCGGATATGCTGCTCGAACTGGGAGACGCTCGCCCCGTCGAGCGTCCAGTGGCCGGAATTGTGGACGCGCGGGGCGATTTCGTTGACCAGCAGCGTGCGCGTGCCGCCCCGCCGCACCACGAACATTTCCACCGCCAGCACGCCGACATAGTCGAACGCGCGCGCGATCCGTTCGGCGATGCGCACGGCGTCCTTGGCGAGCGCCGGCGGAATGCGCGCCGGCGCGCGCGAATGATGCAGGATGTGGCGGCGGTGATCGTTCTCGGTAACGTCGAAACACGCGACCTTGCCGTCATGGCCGCGCGCGGCGACGACCGAGACCTCGCGCTCGAACGCCACGAACCCTTCCAGAATGCAGGGCACCTCGCGCAAGCTCCGCCAGGCGGCGGCCGGGTCGCCGTTCCTTGCGATCATCGCCTGGCCCTTGCCGTCATAGCCGAGCCGCCGCGTCTTGAGCACGGCCGGCCGGCCGACGGCGGCGACCGCGGCCTGCAACTGGGCGGCGCTGTGAACCGGCGCATAGGGCGCGGTCGGTATTTTCAGGGCGCTGACGAAGTCCTTTTCGATCAGGCGGTCCTGCGTGCGTTCGAGCACGGCGGGGTCGGGCAGAACCGGCTTTCTGCTCTTGAGGAAGGCCGCGCACTGCGCCGGGACGTTCTCGAACTCGTAGGTGATGACGTCGCAATCGGCCGCGAAGGCGTCGAGCGCGGCGACGTCGGAATAATCCGCGATGGTCGAGCGGCGCACGACTTCAAAGGCGCAGGAATCGCTTTGCGGCGAGAAGATATGGCAATGCAGCCCGAGCTTGGCGGCGGCCTGCGCCAGCATGCGGCCGAGCTGGCCGCCGCCGAGAATGCCGATGGTGGCACCGGGCCTGAGCACCGGCGGAGCGCGGTCCGGCATGACGGCTCAGTCTTTCGGCCGTTTGCCGACGCGTGCGCGTTGCCGGCTGCGGAAGGCGTCAAGCCGCCTGGCGAGCGCGGGGTCCGACAGCGCCAGCACGGCGGCGGCGAGCAGCGCGGCATTGATTGCGCCCGGCTTGCCGATGGCGAGCGTGCCGACGGGGATGCCGGCCGGCATCTGCAAGATCGACAAAAGCGAGTCCTTGCCTTCGAGCGAGTGGGTGTTCATCGGCACGCCGAATACCGGCAGCGGCGTGAGCGCGGCGGTCATGCCGGGCAGATGCGCGGCGCCGCCGGCGCCGGCGATGATCGCCTTGTAGCCCTGGTCGCGGGCGGCCCGGGCGAAGGCATAAAGCCGATCCGGCGTGCGATGCGCGGAGACGATCAGGGCATCATGGCCGATCTTGAGTTCGCGCAGCGTATCGGCGGCGTGTTTCATCGCCGCCCAGTCCGACTGGCTGCCCATGATGATCGCGACCGGCTTGCGGGTTTTCCGGCCGCTGGCTTTTTTTGCGGATGTGCGGACCGACTTGCGAACGGATCTGGCCGCCATGAGCCGATGCCCCCGAAAAGGAAGCGGCGGATTATAGGGAGGGGCGGGGG
>WBUW01000078.1 GCA_008933495.1 Pseudorhodoplanes sp. | reverse complement strand
CTGGTGCAGGTGATGCTCGCGCGTGAAACCCATGGCGCCTAGCAGTTGATGGGCAATGGATGTAACCAAGCTGACAGCGGCATAAGTCCGTACCTTTGCGGCGGCAACCGCGATCGTGCTATCGCCCCGGTCCGTCGCGATAAAGGCCGCTTCGGTGGCGACCCTGGCGGCAGCCACTTCCTCGGCCATCACTGCCAAATTTTGCTGCACCACCTGGAATCTTGCCAGGGGCCGGCCAAACTGTTTCCGCTCGTTCACGTAACGGACAGTCTCTTGAAGAATTGCTTCGAAGACGCCGGACATTTGGGCCGCCCGCGCCAGCGCTCCCAGCGTCCTTGAGCAGTCGATACTCGATTTTCTGATTATGGGTGCCGCCTCAACTTGAACAGCGTCGAACTTCAGCCGGTCACGCGGTTCCCCGGCAATATTGCGACCAGGTGTTACCTGAATGCCGGTCGTCGGCGCCATGATTCGATAATGCTTCTTATCGTGTCTGGCGTTCAAGACCACGTAGTCGGCCGCGCGGCCCCAGGGAATTCCGCACGCGAAACCGCTCAGGCGCCAATTGCCGCCAACACGAGATAATTTGAGGCGATCCGCCGGATCTCCCGGTTGAATACTCAATACTCCTTTCGGCACGGGAATTTTCACGCGAGCCAGCAGGCTTGACGCAACGATGGTCTCCGCCAATGGAACGGGCGCGCAATACCTGCCGGTTGCCCGAATGACAAAATAAACGTCCCACCAACCAAGACCGACACCGCCTTTATCCTCAGGCACCATCGAAGACGTAAGGCCGGTATCGACTGCAGCTTCCCATAATTCCTCCGGCCATCGACCAGCCGCAGCGGCTTCCAGCACCGCGCGATTCACCTTCTCTCTGAAAAGGCGCTGGGCCATCTCGTCGATCTGCGAACGCACGTCGCTCATCGGAGTTCGAGTCTCTGCGCCACAATCCCCCGCAGGATTTCACGCGCGCCGCCGCGCAAAGAATAAGCCGGCGCCATCAAGATGATGTGAGCCAGGACCTTTTGCAGGTCGCTCTCCGCATCAATGCCGGGAACGATATCCAAGAGGCGCTGTGCGACCTCAGGCAACAACTGCTCAAAGCGGGCTCCCAGATCCTTGACCATGGCGGCTTCAATGGATGGATCCTTTCCGGAATCGAGCATGCCGGCTACCGAAATGGACATGAGTCGCAGGGTGTTCAATTCGCTCACCAGCCGACCAATCTCAATTATTTCCTCGTCAGTTGCACCGTTAGACAATTCGCGGATCATCAGGAACAACAGTTGAATGCTGCTCATGAAACGTTCTGGCCCGCTGCGTTCGTGGGCCAGCTCAGCCATAGCTTGGCGCCAACCCTCTCCCACCTGACCGATCAGGCAGTCTTCGGGCAGAAACAGATTATCGAAGAAAACCTCGTTAAAATGCGCCTCGCCTGTCAGGTCTTCGATGGGCCGGACTTTGATGCCCGGCCAAGTCATATCGATCAGGAATTGCGATAGCCCAGCACGGCGATCCTCTGTCGGCAATTCAGTCCTTAGCAGCGCGATCATGTAGTCTGCACGGTGAGCATTGGTAATCCACACCTTGCTCCCGGTGACAGACCAGCCTCCCTTGACGGGCGTTGCCAGCGTCCGGATTGCCGCCAGGTCAGAGCCGGCGTCGGGCTCGCTCAGCCCTACCGAAAACACCAGCTCGCCGCGGGCAATCCTGGGCAGGATTTCGCGGCGTTGCTGT
This sequence comes from Pseudorhodoplanes sp., assembly GCA_008933495.1. GTDB lineage: Bacteria > Pseudomonadota > Alphaproteobacteria > Rhizobiales > Xanthobacteraceae > Pseudorhodoplanes. The sequence goes on along the minus strand of WBUW01000078.1, from coordinate 7,795 downwards.
TCGGTTCCGAATCTCAGAAGCTGCGGACCGCTCTGCCGATCGGCAAACCAATGGGCGGCGACCGGAGCACCGGCCGCCAGCATTTCCTCCAGCACGACATGACGCTCAAGTCCGCTGCGCTCGCCACCGCCATACCTTTTCGGCCACGTCATGCCTATCCAGCCGCGGGCACCCACGAGGCGGCTGAAATCTCGATCAAAGCCGCCCCACGATTGCGCCCGCTGAACCGGTGTCGCGTTCCGCAACCAATCGTCCAGGAATGCCCGGACCTCTTGCCGTAACGCAACCGCTGCAGCCGGGAACGCGCATGGATCAAAGAGAAAGTCCTTCATGTCCCGGTCGATTCTTTTGGCGGACAAAGACCGCTTTGCAATCGCTCAAGCCGCCCGCACAGCCTTTGCACTCGGCACTGAGGCAATCCAGCCTGACAGGCTTCAAACACACTTCAAAGCCGAGCTCTTCATAAAAGTCGATCAGTTGCGCGAGCTTGGAGTGATCCACGTTGCATCGCCACTCCCAGCCCGCTTCGAGAAGCTCGGAATCAACAGGCAAGCGGCAACCCAGGAACGCGCCACTGAATTCTCCTCTCCCGCCCTTCGCGATCACTGGAACCTCCTGAAGCCACCGTCCATTTCGAGAAGAATCCGCTTTGATCCTTTCGAGAGATCAAGGCTCCGTGCTCGAATGAGCCGCCAGACGCTCCGTCAAGCTGCCTTCCTGCCTGCTCCGCCCTTTTCCTTCTGCTTGCCAAGCGAAATATGACCGAGGATCGCGCAACCTAGCGCGGCAGTGTATTGGGGCATGTCGTCGCCTGGCACGTTTACCGGGCGTCCCAGCTCCTTCTTTATGGCTTCCGCCATGACGTTCCAGCGCAGAATGCCACCTACCAGGGTCACCTCGTCTTCCACCTGAATGCGCTTTAGAAGCTGAACCGATCGCTTGGTTAGCGACAGGCCCGCGCCGTACATGATATTTTCTGCCGGCACGCTGTTGGACAGGTGATTGATCACTTCCGATTCGGCGAATACCGTGCAGACACCGGAAATCGAAACCGCCTCACTGGCATTCTGAAGCAGTCCATCGATGTCTTCGGTGTCGTAGCCCATATAGCGCACTGTCTTTTCAAGAAACATTCCTGTTCCGGATGCGCATTTGTCGTTTAGCCGGAAGGTTTGAACCTTGCACTTATTATCCAGGCGACTCGCCTTCATGGTCTGACCGCCGATGTCGAGAACTGTACGGGTGCCTGGAAAGAGAAAACTGGCGCCCCGTGCGGTGGCCGTCAGATCCGTGACTTGAAGGTTACGTTCGTCGTACTGGTGGCGTCCGTAGCCGGTCGTAATGCAGTAGGCGATATCATCTTGCGTCAGTCCGGCCTTTTCCGCCGTCTCCAATACTACCGCGGCGGCCGCTTGCTGGAGCTGTGAGCCGGTCGCTTTCATATGGCGGGCCAGGATTACGTAGTTTTCATCCAGAATCACGCCCTTGGTATAGGTCGTTCCGATATCCAATCCGATCACCGCGGACATCACGCAATCTCCCGTTCCTTGCCGGTCACGCGGCCGCTGGTCTCTTCACTTATAATGCTGTCGAGCGCAAAAAGAGCGGCGCCCAGCGCACCCATGAAATGGCTGTCATCGGAAACATTCAGCTTACGCCGGAGCTTGTCTTCCATGGCCTTGATCATGCCGACGTTCTTGGCCACCCCGCCGGTGAAGGTGATCTCGTCGTTAATGCCAACACGCACCAACAAACCGAACGAGCGGGCGGCGATCGACTGATGCACGCCCCAAAGAATATCCTCCACCTTCTTGCCCTTGCCGAGCCAGCTTAACACCTCGGCCTCGGCAAATACCGTGCACGTCGTCGAGATACGCACCGGCTTGCCAGACTTAAGCGCGATTTCCCCGAGCTCGCTCAGAGGGATGTCCAGCGCCTTCGCCGCGGCACCGAGAAATCTTCCGGTACCGGCCGCGCACTTGTCGTTCATGCAGAAGTCCTGAATCTCACCACTGGGCAGAACCTTGATGGCCTTGGTATCCTGGCCGCCCATGTCGAGAACGGTGCGGGTGCCGGGGAACATATGTGCCGCCCCCCGGCCGTGGCAGGAAATCTCCGTTACCTGGCGATCGCCAAACGTCACCTTGTAACGTCCATAACCTGTACCAACCACATAGCCAACCTCAGAACGGTCAATCCCTTCATCCATCAAAGCCTGCGAGAAGGCATTCTCGGCCGCACGGGTGACGTCCCCGCCCGTATCAATCAAACAGCGGCCAACGATCTTCTTCTTCTTATCGATAATTACGGCCTTGGTTTGGGTAGAGCCCACATCGACCCCGCCTGCATATTTCATGACTGCTTCTCCGCACCTGTCAGTCGAACATGATGTTTTCGACGAAGGTCTCCAATTGAATAGCCAGGTGATCGAACGTGCTCTGGTTCTCCTCGAACTCCGAAATAAAGTAAGGAATCCTCTTTTCGTCGAGCGCTTTCGAGTAGGCCACCTGCTCGTCCAGACCGGGCTCGCACATCTTGGCTGCGGCGAGGATTACCGCCTCGGCATTGGCCATCTCCACGCGCTTCAACAGCATCTTTTCCTTGGGTTTGCGCAGATCATGCTGGACCGGCGAATAGGAGGACTTCTCCAGATACGCCTCGGCCAGGTCCATCACCGGATCTGCTTTCGTCGTCACGTCCTCAATGATAAAGCGCAAGCCTATGAATAGATCGTCGTCAACCACGTAACAGGACCGCGAGATCGTCTGAAGCAAATCGATTGGCGGCGTCTCGCAGAAGCCGCCCTCGAACACTACCCGCATTTTATCCTGGGCGCGTTTGGAGCGGGACCTGATCATGGGCAGCACGGTTTCCACGAATCCGTTGAACTCCTCACGCGGCAGAAAACCGGCCAATGAGACGACGATCAGGCACTCGTCGCCACTCAATAGCCAGGGTTGCGTGCGTCGAATCTCGTAGAGCTCCCGCATCAAGGCGCGCGATTTATTGTAAAGTGCGATCGAAGCGCGAATGGATTCATCTGTCACTTCGGCTTTCGTCTCGGCTTCGATGTCTCGCAGCAATCGACGATATTCCCTCGAAAGATACTCCGCCGCATACTTTGAGTTGGCGTTCTGCGGCAGGTAAAGGATCTGGCTCTTGTATTTAAAATTACGGCCCCAGATTGCTGCCAGATTACGCGCTGCGTCACAGATGGGATGGGAAACGAACAGGTCCAGCTCAATGTTTTTGGTAAGCGCGATATCGAGCGAGGTCTTGATTATGGAACAAAGATAGGAGCCAAAACGAGATTCCGATTCAGTCCCGTCGGTCTGCGCGCCGCAAATCTTGACCGGGAGCATGCCCGCTGCATGGGCCAGCTCCTCGGGAAAATAGACCTGAAAGTGACCTAAGACCTTGCCTCCATCAGCGCGCCAAGCGGCCACTGTCGGATAACCCGGATCCTCCACCAGTTCACGCGCGATGGAGAATATCTGGTCAAGCTGCTTGCCTTCCCATTCGGTGAAATAACGCTTGTTCATGGCCGCCATTTCCCTCAAGCCGCCGATTGGTGACGTCTGGAGATCAGGCCCTCGAAGAAAGCGTCGACCCGGTTTTTCATTTGGGCTTCCGAGATCACCTGCGGATCCATGAAATCGGATTCCAAAATTAATGTCGGCAAACCCAATCGTTCGGTAACGTACCGGCGTTGGTCGGCCATCCCGGTGGAGACAGTCCGGCAGCTCTTGATCGGATGGAATATGACGCCGTCGATGGCGAACTTGCCGGCCGTCTGCTCCAGCACCAGGGCCTGATGGAACATGCTGTCCATAGCGTCGCGAGACATCAGCAGCTGGGTCGCCGCAAAGCTTTCCAGGGGACGGTCCAGATCGTAAGTGTAACCGGCGCAGGTGCCTCCGGAGCCGAAAGACATGTAGGACGAGTAGACGAAGATGCCGCCGAATTTCGCGAACATATCGTCGAAGCGACGGAAAATCGGATAACAAGGCGTGCCGACCAGCGAGAGACGGAACTTCTGGTCCACCGGTACCATGCCATTCTCGGTCTTCCGGAGAACTCCGATACCGTGCCTGACTCGATACTCCATCTCTTCCACCAAATCGGCGAAATAGACGGCTCCTTCCTTCGTTCCACGGAACGCGTTGGCGACACCGAGAAAAACCGTGCCGTCAGTCATCGCATTGTAGACGGCAGGCCGGTTCTGGTTCAGCTCGACCACCCGTTGCCAGGAAAGAGACATCTCGTTGGCGTAACTCAGCACCTCGCGGAACTTGTCGATGTCAAACTTCTTCTTGGTCACGTATTCGCATACAGCAATCAATTCTTTAATCTGGCCCAGGACGTAACGTTGCTCAAAGGCGAAATCCTCGCTCCCCGGCTGGCTCTTGCTCGCAGGCGAGCGGGTCCCCGGAATGTCGATCGTGACCACAGGAATCCCATAGAGCCGCTCCCAAATCTCGGCCCACTTGATGTACGTGTTGCAGCCATTGGTCAGCACCGCCATGCTGGGCTTGGGCACCCGACCCATGGGGTGCGCGCCGCCCTTCAATTGCAGGGCGAGATCGGCCTTCACATAACCGCATACATCTGACGAATAGCCATAGTCCTCGGCCATCGTCAGATAATCACTTGAGACCCGTCGAATGGCGGTCTGAAGGGAGTTCATCTCGGGAAAGGTCACCGGCATGTCGAAGCTTTGAAGAATCTCATTGAAGCTGCCTATGACGAACACGTAGGCAGCACCTCCCCCGGCATTCGCGACTCGCGTCAGTTCGTCGAACCATTCACGGAACATCCGCGCGCCGCTCTCGATGCCTCGGCCAACGACTTCCGGCCCTGCCGCAGAGCTTCCTGCGCCTTCCGGTGCCATGATTTCCTCCCGGGTATTCCTGGGGAATTCGGCCGTGATCCGAACCCCTCGTTCCGAAAATCCGAACCGCCATTCCAGAAAACTTGAAACTGGAAGTATCTTTCCACCCGGACGCGTCAATGTCAAGAAACTTCCAATTTCATTCTTTCTCCGGCTTGTGTATGAACGAGCCTTCGATCGGTGGCGGCGGGGGGCTCAAGCTGAAAATGAAGCCGAAATTCAAGGACCGGCTGCTGTCTCATCTGTTGGCCCGCGCCAGCCACGACCTCAGTCGGAATTACCTTCAAGTGGTCCGTGAACGGGGCTTCACGGCGCGCCAGTGGCGTTTGCTCGGCTGCCTTTGGGACGAGAAGAGCCTGACGCTGACGGAGCTATCGCAGGTAATTTTCTGCAGTCAGTCGACCACAACCCGGCTGGTGGACAGACTTCTTGAGCTTGGCTTTTTGGAGAAGCGGGTCGACGCCATCGACCGACGCAAGTTCTACGTCTCGCTGACCGATAAGGGCCGCAGGATCATCGGCGATTTGGTGGATTTCGCCGAGGCTACGGAGCGCGAGATCATCCAAACCCTGGGAGCTGATCGGGTGGCCCGGATCATGCGCGACTTGCGGGAAATTACCAAGCGTTTCGGAAATGGCGTCGATCGAGATCACGCGGATTGACGGCCGCGGTCGCACCGTCCGGCAACACCACATGGCCGACGAAGCGGTGTCACGGACATTGCCGGGCTGTTATCGGGCGGCGAAGTGCTGGCATAGTGCGGGACGCGTATCGCCCGAAGATCAGCGTCGTCCCGCTAGCAAGGCCACATTTCGGCTATCCGACGGCAGCCTGAGGGGGCTGTGATCCCGATCCGTCAGGACCGGTTGACGGACTTCGGTCATTTATTTATTTTAATAATACGCTCGATCGTTTTTTGCGGCCAACGCAGGAGGGTTTGCGATGACCGATCTCAAGGCCGCGCTCGATTATCCGCAGGACGACGTCCGTCGATTCAAGGAAGCCGGCCTCTGGACCGACACCATGCCGCACCAGGTGCTGGCCGAATGGGCCAGAACGGCACCGAACGCTCCGGCGCTGATCGGTCCGAAGGCCAGCTTCACCTATGCTGAATTCTGCGAGCGGTCTCAGCGCTTTGCCTCGGGGCTGCTCAGCTTGGGCTTGCGGCGTGGCGACGTGATCGGCTTGCAGCTGCCAAACATCCCGGAATTCTTGATCGCCTACTTTGGCGCCCAGATGATGGGGGCGGTGCCCTGTATGTTCCACATGCCCTACCGAAGCGGCGAACTGGAATCACTGATCGCCCACGTAAGACCCCGGGCGATCATCTGCGTGGCCGCTTCCGAGAAATACGATGCACCGGCGCTTATGCAAAAATTGCAGGAGCGTTCGCCGACTCTGGAAACCGTCATCGTGGTCGGTGGCCGGACACCCCCCGGGTGCCTGGCCTTCGATGACTTGTCTTCCACCGGGATCGGCGAAATTTCAGATCAGCCTGGGCCTGATGATCCGGCAATAATACTGTTCACCTCGGGCACTTCAACACAGCCGAAGGCGGTGGTCCACGCGCACCGGACCTTGACCGCAAGCGCTTTCCATACCGGAGACCGCATGGGCATCACCTCGCAGGATGTCGTGCTGTGCGCGCCAGCTCATACTCATGCCTTTGGCCTGTGCATGGCCGTCACGATCATGCTGGCCGGTGCCGCTAATGCGTTATTGCCGGAATATTCCCCGCCGCTATTGTCCGAGACAATACAGAGGACCAAGCCAACAATTGTTTTGTGTGGGCTTGCCCATATTCAAGCGGGCCTGAAGGCAAAACTTTGGGGGCCTGAAATTGCCGGGAGTGTGCGGCGGGTTATTACTGGTGGCGCCCCCTGCCCGCCCGAGGTCTTGCGATCGCTTGAGGCCGCGCTATCCAGCGGCAAGGTTTTTCAGGTCTGGGGAATGACCGAAGTTTGGATGCCCATCTTTCATGACCTGAACGCTCCGCTAGATTTGCGGGCTGCCAGCCTTGGCTCGCCACCCGTCGGTCATCAGGTGCGGGTGGTGGCAAGGGACGGAACAGTGCTTGGGCCAGGAGACGAGGGCGAACTGCAGATGCGCGGACCGTTCCTGATGGCCAGCTACTACCGAAATGATTCGGCAACCCGGGATGCGTTCACCGACGACGGCTGGTTCCGTACCGGAGACATGGCCACTATTGATGCGAACGGTTTCATTGCCATAACAGGGCGTCTCAAAGACATCATCAATCGCGGTGGCATCAAGATCAATCCGATGGATATCGAAGTATTGATGGACGCCCACCCGGCGGTGCAAATATCGGCAGTGGTACCGATGCCTGACGAAATACTAGGCGAGCGGGCCTGTCTTTTTGTGCAGACCGTGCCGGGGCGAACGCTGACCCTTGAAAATGTTTGCGACTACCTGGCGGCCAACAACATGGCGAAATTGCGCTGGCCCGAGCGCCTGGAGATCGTTGAAGCCATGCCGATGACTGCGACCCGCAAGATTGTCAAACGGAAGCTGGTGGAGCTATTGAAGCAGACAGGCACAACGCCGGAAGCGCGGAACTGATGAGAGTTGAGCGCCCCGCGCGGAAATTTCCGACGCGCGAGATCGGCTCGATGGACTCTATCAAATACTGAAATCCAAAGCGGGATGAGTTTTCTTCCGATTGTCATCGCGCTTGGCTCGTTGTTTGAGCATGATCTTTTCCGAAACCGTTTCGCACTTTTCGGGATCATGCTTTGAAGGACATGAGGAAGGTCCCCGGGCGCAAAAACGGGCTGCAGGGATCGCCGCTTGCCGCCGTGCCGGCAGCCATCGTATGGGCGAGACGCTCAATCGCAGGAGAGCCTTGGGGATGGCGATGCGCCGAATCGATGCCGCTTGATA
>WBUW01000077.1 GCA_008933495.1 Pseudorhodoplanes sp. | reverse complement strand
TCGTCGGCGGCGGTGCGCGTGGCGTCGTCACCACCGCCTGCTACATCGCCCGCACCTTCGGCGTGCGCTCGGCCATGCCGATGTTCGAAGCGCGGCGGCTTTGTCCGTCCGCGGTCGTCGTGCCGCCCGATATTCCGAAATACGCCGCAGTCGCGCGCGAGGTGCGCAAGCTCATGTACGCGCTCACTCCGATGGTCGAACCGGTGTCGATCGACGAGGCCTATCTGGACTTGTCCGGGACCGAGCGCCTGCACGGCATGAGCGCGGCGAAGTCGCTGGCGCGGCTTGCCCGCGACGTCGAGCGCACGGTCGGCATCACCGTCTCGATCGGACTTTCGGCCAACAAGTTCCTCGCCAAGATCGCCTCCGACCTCGACAAGCCGCGCGGCTTTGCGGTGCTTTCTCCGGCGGAAGCGAGGAGTTTTCTGGCGCCCAGGTCGTTGTCATTCCTGCCCGGCGTCGGGCGCGTGACCCAGCAGAAACTTGCCGCGGCCGGCCTGCGCACCGTCGCCGACCTGCAAAACGCGAACGAAACCGATCTGCTGCGGCGGCTGGGGACCGACGGCCCTCGGCTTTTCCGGCTGGCGCATGGCCGCGACGCGCGGCCGGTCTCCGCCAACCAGGAGACCAAGAGCATTTCGGCGGAAACGACGTTCGAAGCGGACATCGCCTCCTATCGACCGCTCGAAAAGCAATTGTGGCTGCTGAGCGAGAAAGTGTCGGCGCGCCTCAAGGCGCAGGGCCTTGCCGGCAGCACGGTCAATCTCAAGCTGAAGTCGGCGGATTTCCGGATCCGGACGCGCGCGCGCTCCCTATCCGACCCGACCCAATTGGCGGCGCGCCTGTTCGAGGCCGGGCGCGACCTGCTCGCGCGCGAGATCGACGGAACGCCCTACCGCCTGATCGGGATCGGCGTCTCCTCGCTCACCGCCGCAAGCGACGCCGATCCGGCAAGCCTGCTCGATCCGGTCAGCGGCCGCAGCGCCGAGGCCGAGCGCGCGCTTGACCGCGTGCGCGAGCGTTTCGGGCGCGACGCTGCGATGAAGGGCATCGCACTCCCGCAAAATGACGACGACTGAAGCGGGATGACCTTTCTTCGAATCGGCATCCCGCTTCAGCTCTTCGTTTGAGCATGATCTTTTCCGAAAACCGCTTCACGCATTTCGGGATCATGCTCACATCCAGGCGCCGTCAACGGCAGGCCGTGCGCTTCTTGAATTCGAGCGAGGTCATTTCGGCCGAAATCACAAAGTCGTTGTAGTCGAGCGACAGTGCCCGCGAGACGCCGTTCTCGTACAGTTCGAACGAAATCGCATAGACCGGGGTCTGCTCGCCACTTTCCCTGGCCTTGTCGAAATAGCTGATATGGACCGGCCAGCGCATCAGCGCCGCCAGTCCGGCATCCTTGCCGGCCGCGTCGTCGGTCGGAGCAGTCCCCGGTGCAATCGCCTTTCCGATCACCGCAAGCGTATTATAAATTTTCTCGCCGGTTTCCGAGCCGTCGAAAATCGGGACCGACAGGATCGTTTGATCCGCGCGCGCGGCGGCGATGATCTGGCGCATATGCTCGGTCGGAAAAATCAGCGCGCCATCGAGCGTCACGGTCTTGCCGGAGGGCTTGCTCAGTTTCACATTCAGCCCGGCGGCCCTGCGCTCGGCGCGGCCGTCGACGGAATCGACGAGCCGCTGGTTCATGTAGTTCTGCGAGTTGAACCGGAACGATTTCGCTTTGCCGTCCTCCCAGGTGGCGGCGCGCAGGTCGGTAAAGAGGTTGCCGCTTTCCCCGATGCGCAGTTCGGAAACGTGCCGGAATTGCAGCGCATAGCCCTCGCAGGCGTTGCCGGAAAAATCGTACAGGATGCGTCCGCGGACCGCCTCGACCGGACGTTTGCCGCGGGTCAGTTTCAGCTTGAGGTCATAGACCGCACGATGCGGCGCAAGCTCGATCCGCTCGCCGCGCGCCGGATTGGGCTGTTTAGCGATCTGGGCATACGACACGCCCGATCCCAGAAGCAGGGCAAGAGCCGCAACCGACAGCGCGCGACTGCCTCCGGCCAGGGAACGAAAACAAGGCATCGCCGATTCCTTTCAGTTTGACGCCAAGATAAGCGGCGTCCCCCGGGCCCGCAACCGACGCCCGGCTTGCGCGTCACGCGCCGATCGGACAAGAGTGGACCAGGTCGCGCTCATGCCGGCGAAAGCCCGCCAACGCGACAGACGCGGCGTGATGGAGGTTGCGCGGATGGAGACGGTCGAACAGCGGGTTTCGGGACTGGGGCTCATCATGCCGCCGGCGGCCGCTCCGGTTGCGAACTATGTCGGCGCCGTGCGCACGGGCGGCCTACTCGCCGTCTCCGGGCAATTGTGTTTCGGGCCGGATGGGGCGCTGGTCGCCAAGGGCAAGCTCGGCGCCGGCGTGTCGGTGGAACAGGGCCAGGAGGCTGCACGCGCCTGCGCCATCAACCTGCTGGCGCAGGTCAAGGCCGCGACCGGCAGCCTTGACCGGGTCAGGCGCGTGGTGCGGCTTGGCGGCTTCATCAACGCCGATCCTGGCTTCCTCGACACGCCGAAAGTCATGAACGGCGCCTCCGACCTCATGGTTGCGGTATTCGGGGAACATGGCCGGCATGCGCGCACAACCATCGGCGTTGCCGCGCTGCCGATGAATGCGGCGGTCGAGGTCGAGGGCCTGTTCGAGGTCGACTAGGACGCAACGGGAGGCAGCACCGATGGCCGGTCTGTCCTGGCTGACCGCAAGGCCGATCGCGCATCGCGGACTGCACGACGCTGCGGCCGGCGTGATCGAAAACACGCCCTCGGCTTTCCGCGCGGCGATTGACGGCAATTACGGGATCGAGTGCGACGTGCAGATCAGCGCCGACGGCGAGGCGATCGTCCATCACGACGATGCCTTGGGTCGGCTCACGGAAGGCAGCGGAGCCCTCCGCACATTGTCGGCCGCCGCGCTCAAGGCGGTCGCGTTCCGTGCGACCGCCGACCGGATGCTGACGCTTGCGGAATTGTGCGACCTTGTATCCGCCCGCGTCACGCTCGTCGTCGAGATGAAAAGCCGTTTCGATGGCGACATGCGCCTGCCCGCGCGCGTTGCGCAAACGCTTGCGCGCTACGCGGGACCGGTCGCCGTCATGTCATTCGATCCCGAACAGGTCGTCGCCCTGCGCGAGATCGCGCCCGGCCTGCCGCGCGGCATTGTCGCCGAACGCCATTACGACCATCCCGGATGGGCGGCGCTGCCTGCCGCGCGGAAACGGAATATGGCTTTTCTCCTGCACGGGCTGCGGACGCGGCCGCATTTGCTGGCCTACCGGGTGGCGGATTTGCCGTCCGTCGCCCCGCTCGTGGCCCGGCACCTTTTTGGACTGCCGCTCCTGACCTGGACCGTGCGGAACGAGGCCGATCGCAAACGCGCCGGGCGCTGGGCGAACCAGATGATTTTCGAGGGATTTCGGCCATAAAGCGCGGCTAGATCTGGCGCGTGCCTGATCGCGTCCGCCGTAAAAACCCATGAGCGAAATTCGCCTGCGCGTTCTCCCGGCGCTCAGCGCCATCCCCGCGGCGGCGTGGGATGCATGCGCCAATCCCGGCTGCAATTCGGATGCCCCGTCAGCTACGGACACCGGTTCAAGTTTATTATCAAAAGCCGGAACCGATCTTTCTTATAAGTCAGATGATATAATTAAAGTATCAGATGAGGATATCGTTGGATTTCGAGGATATCCGTTTAATCCATTCATTACACACAATTTTTTGTCTGCCCTTGAACTGTCGCGCTCGGTCGGCGCGCACGCGGGCTGGCTGCCCCAGCACCTCGTTGCCGAGCGCGCCGATGGCAGCGTGGTCGGGGTCTCCCCCTGCTACCTGAAATCCCATTCGCGCGGCGAATATGTCTTTGACCACGGCTGGGCTGACGCCTATGCGCGCGCGGGCGGCGCCTATTACCCGAAACTCCAGGTCTCGGTGCCGTTTACCCCGGCGACCGGCCCTCGCCTGCTGGTGCGTCCGGGCAGCGGGGCGGCGGCCGTTCTCCCCGCGCTCGCGGATGGCCTCATCGCGCTGTGCCGCCAGCACCGGGCCTCGTCCGTCCACGCGACCTTTCTGCCGGAAGCCCAATGGGATCTCTTGGCCCGGCACGGGTTCCTGCGGAGGACCGACCAGCAGTTCCATTGGATCAATGAGGGTTATGCGTCCTTTGACGCGTTCGCCGCGGCTCTGTCGTCGCGCAAACGCAAGACGCTCAAGCGCGAACGCCGCGACGCGCTCGCCGACGGCATTACCGTACACTGGCTGACCGGCCGCGACCTGACAGAGGACGTCTGGGACGCATTCTTCTCCTGCTACATGGAAACCGGGTCGCGCAAATGGGGCAGCCCGTATCTGACGCGCAGCTTCTTTTCCCTCATCGGCCAGACCATGGCGGACAGCATCCTGCTGGTCATGGCGAGGCGCAGCGGGCGCTGGATCGCCAGCGCAATCAATTTCATCGGCGGCGACGCCCTATTCGGCCGCAACTGGGGCGCCATCGAGCATCACCCGTTCCTGCATTTCGAGCTTTGCTATTATCAGGCGATCGACTATGCGATCGCCCACCGGCTCGCGCGCGTCGAGGCGGGCGCGCAGGGCGAGCACAAGATCGCCCGCGGCTATCGTCCGACCACAACCTATTCGGCGCATTACATCGCCGACCCGGCGCTGCGGCGGGCGGTGGCCGATTATCTTGCGCGCGAGCGGACCTATGTCGAGGCCGCGAGCGAAGAGCTTGCCGCTGCCGCTCCTTTCCGCAAAAATGACGCCGGGGGGTGAACAGCATGCCGGCCTATGATCCGAACAACATTTTCGCAAAAATTCTGCGCGGCGAACTGCCGAGCCACAAGGTCTACGAGGACGAGCGCGCATTTGCGTTCCTCGACATCATGCCGCGCGCGCCGGGGCACACGCTGGTAATCCCCAAGAGCCCGGCCCGCAACTTGCTCGACGTCTCCAGCGACGACCTCGCCCATGTCGCCGGGGTCGTGCAGAAAGTCGCCAGGGCCGCCCGCACGGCCTTTGACGCGGATGGCGTCACGATCCAGCAGTTCAACGAGAGCGCGGGCGGCCAGGTGGTTTTCCATCTTCATTTCCACATCATTCCGCGCAAGGAAGGCGTGGCCATGAAACCGCCGGCGAGCGCGAAGGAAAAGCCGGAAGCGCTCGCCGAGCACGCCCGCAAGCTCGCCGCGGCGCTTGCCGCCAGTTAGGGCAGAATCCCGAAAAGTGTGCAGCGGTTTTCGGAAACGATCATGCTCAAACAAAGAGCTGAAGCGGGATGACGATTCAAGGAAAAGTCATCCCGCTTTGGCGCGTGTCAGGGCGACAGCAAGTACGCGCCGCCGATCAGCACGATCTCGCCGATCGCAACGCCGGCAAGAACCGACCGCCGGACCGCATGGAAGGCGAGCACGCCGCAGCCGACCGCGGCAAGCCGCAGCGCCAGCGGCACGCCCGCCAGCGCGCCGGGCGCGAAAATGGTGAGCTTGGCGATGACCGCGGCAAGGACGGCGGTGGCGACCGCCCTCACCCAGACCAGCATCTCGGAGCCCTCGTCGAGGCCGCGCGCGGCGAAGAAGCCGAGCGCGCGCCAGATTTCGTTCGGCAAAAAGCCGACCAGCGCGAGCACGACATAAGGCCACAACTCGCCCGACAGCGCATTCATCGCAGCACCTCGCGGATTCGGTGCCCGACATAGGCCAAGGTGCCGCCGGCAATACCGGCCCAGAGAATGTCGAGGCCGACCGCCGCATAGGTGAGCGCAGGTCCGATGACGAGGCCGAGCGCCAGCGCCAGCCGGTCGACCAGCAGCACGCTGTTGCGGGTGATCGACACCAGAAACGACATCGGCGTCAGGAACAGAAGGCCGGCGGTCAGCAGGTTGGGAAGTTTGGCGGCGAGATAATAGCCCAGCACCGTCGCCAGCAAGGCCGACATCATGTAGCCGGAGGCGATCCCGTTGCAAAAGGCGACGCGCCGTTCCACCGGGATGGTGGGGATCAGCCGCATCGATTCGACCCACATGCTGATGGCGGTGAAATGGGCGGGAAGCACGAGGTCGCGCGCGCGCGTCTGCGGTCCCTTCAGGCGCGGCAACAGCGAGAGCACCATCGGTAATAGGCGAACGCCGCTTAAGCCCACTGCAATCGCAACCTCGATCAGCGGCGAACCGGCGCCGAGCGCGGAAATCAGGATCACCTGAGCCGGGCCAGCCCAGACCAGGATTGTCGACAACGCGACCCAGGCCAGGCTGAAATTGAAGTCATGGGCGAGCGCACCGATGCCGATATAGGTGCCGAACAAGACATAGGCGAAGACGGACAGCCATGCGGCGCGCACGCCGCCCAGAAAAGCCGCCCCCGACGATTCGAATTGCATGGTGCCGCCCGGCATTCGATCACCATGCGTCGCACCCGCGTACAAGGCAACGCACGCCGCCGACATGGGACGCATGCGACCGCGCTGCGCGTGCCGTGCGGCCGCGCGGTCCGGACATTCCGCAATACCCCCGCGTGCGGCACGCTCGTGTTACGCAGCCCCGCAACGCGCCGCTGCGCGCGGGCGCGCACACCGTTTCCGCCGACAGCCAGCGTCGTTTCTGTTATGTTCTGGCCGCTCGCAAAAAAGGTCAGCGATTTCAAGCCCGCGCAAGCAGCCGACCGTAACCGATGAACTCGTCCTCTACACCAACCCGATGGCGCGCGGCCGGATCGTGCGCCGGATGCTGGAAGAGACCGGATTGCCCTGCCGGGTCGAGGTGCTCGACGACGCATCGACGATGAAGGCGCCCGCCTATCTTGCCGTCAATCCGATGGGCACGGTGCCGGCGATCCGCCGCAACGGCGCCGTCGTGACCGAATGCGCCGCCCTCTGCGCCTATCTCGCCGATGCGTTTCCGGCCACAGGTCTCGCCCCGGACGGGCCCGCGCGGGCGGCCTATTTCCGCTGGCTGTTCTTTTGCCGCAGGTCCGCCGGAGGCGGCCATTGCCGACCGCATGCTCGGGCTCGCGGTACCCGCCGACAAGCAGGCCATGGTCGGCTATGGGACCTATGCAAAGGTCATGGACGTACTCGAACAGGCGGTAACGGCGAAACCCTTCATCGCCGGCGATCGCTTCAGCGCGGCGGATGTCTATGTCGGCTCGCATGTCGGCTGGGGCCGGCAGTTCGGAACCATTGAGAAGCGCTCCCCGCCTTTTCCGACTATTGGGCGCGTTTCAGCGACCGCGAGGCCCACCGGCGCACAACCGCCCTCGACGACGCGGCAATGGCGGCGATAAAACGAGCTAACCGCCCGCCCGCTCTTCACCTTCGCTTAAAGTTCCTGTCGGAGACTGAGGTCTGCAGGCGCGGCGCGACCGAAGCGCCTGTCGAAATTTGCGTCTTGCCGCCGCCGCCCGCCCCGTTCGCCCCGCGGGGCGCGCCGCCGGTTTCGCGAAGCAGGTTGACCCATGACCACGACCATCAAGGACCGCCGCAGCACACCGCGCCAGAAGAGCTTTCTGCAGGGCCGCATTTACTTCAACGGACGGCGCTCGTCGGCCGATTGCCTGATCCGCGACATCACCGACGCCGGCGCACGCCTGCGCTTCTCCGGCTCGGTCACCGTGCCGGAAGTGTTCGAACTTTACATTCCGAACAAGCAGGAGACGCTGCGTGCCCACATCAAGTGGCATCGCGGCGACGATGTCGGCGTCGAGTTCGAAAATGTCCCGCGGCACGTCGACAGCCCGCAGCTTGTACCCTCGGCAAACGCCCTGGAAGAACGGGTCAGCAAGCTCGAGCGCGAACTCGCCGCCTTGCGCCGGCGTTTCGAAGCCGACCGCGAATAGCTCCTGGCTGACCCGCAAACCGCCACGCGCCGCGTGAGCGGCCCCTGCCGCAACCGTTCGCAGTGATCGGTCCTCAGGCCTTGACGAGCGGCACCTTGGGGACCGAGCCGCGGCCGGAAGAGCCGTCGCCGCCTTTCGAGCCTGACGGCGGTTTCGGCCTGCGCGGGCCGCTGCGCTTGCGGCGCGGCTTTCGCTCGGGAATTTTCTCCGGCTTCGGGGTCACCGGGCCGTCAAGATATTCAAAGCCGAGCACGTCGCGCCCCTGCTCGTTCTTGACCACGACCACCCGGACGTGGCCGCCGCCCTTCAGGCGCCCGAACAGCACTTCGTCGGCGAGCGGCTTCTTGATGTTCTCCTGGATCACGCGCGCCATCGGCCGCGCGCCCATCAATTCGTCGTAACCGTTCGCGATCAGCCAGCGCGACGCCTCGTCCGACAGCTCGATCGTCACATTGCGGTCGGCGAGCTGCGCCTCGAGCTGGAGCACGAACTTCTCGACCACTTTCGAGATCACCTCCTCCGACAGGTGGTGGAAGGTGATGATCGCATCGAGGCGGTTGCGGAATTCCGGCGCGAACAGGCGGTTGATCGCCTCGATGTCGTCGCCCTCGCGCCTGTTGCGGGTAAAGCCATAGGTGCCCTTGGCGAGATCGGCAGCGCCTGCATTCGTGGTCATGATCAGGATGACGTTGCGGAAAACGACCTGCTTGCCGTTATGGTCGGTCAGCTTGCCGTGATCCATGATCTGCAAAAGGACGTTGTAGAGGTCGGGATGCGCCTTCTCGATCTCGTCGAGCAAGAGCACGCAATGCGGATGCTGGTCGACGCCGTCGGTCAGCAGGCCGCCCTGGTCGAATCCGACGTAGCCGGGCGGCGCACCGATCAGCCGCGAAACGGTGTGGCGCTCCATATATTCCGACATGTCGAAGCGGATCAGCTCGACCCCGAGCGTTGCGGCAAGCTGCTTGGCCACCTCGGTCTTGCCGACGCCGGTCGGGCCGGAGAACAGGTAGCAGCCGATCGGCTTTTCCGGCTCGCGCAGGCCCGCGCGCGCGAGCTTGATCGAGGCGGCCAGCGCCTCGATCGGCCTGTCCTGGCCGTAGACGGTCGTCTTCAGGGTATGTTCGAGATGCTGGAGCACCTCGGCATCGTCCTTGGAGACCGTCTTGGGCGGGATGCGCGCCATGGTCGAGACCGTGGTCTCGATCTCCCTGGTGCCGATGGTGCGTTTGCGCTTGCTCTCCGGCAGCAGCATTTGCGCCGCGCCCGATTCATCGATCACGTCGATCGCCTTGTCGGGCAGCTTGCGGTCATGGATGTAGCGCGCGGACAGTTCCACCGCCGCCTTGATGGCGTCGTTGGTGTATTTGAGCTTGTGGTAATCCTCGAAATAGGGTTTCAGCCCTTTCAGGATTTCGATGGTATCGGACACCGACGGCTCGTTGACATCGATTTTCTGGAAGCGGCGAACGAGCGCGCGGTCCTTCTCGAAATATTGCCGGTATTCCTTGTAGGTGGTCGAGCCGATGCAACGCAGCGTGCCGCCGGCCAGCGCCGGCTTGAGCAGGTTGGACGCGTCCATCGCCCCGCCCGCGGTGGCGCCCGCCCCGATCACGGTTTGGATTTCGTCGATGAACATGATCGCTCCGGGCGTGGCCTCGAT
>WBUW01000544.1 GCA_008933495.1 Pseudorhodoplanes sp. | reverse complement strand
ATACGTCTATCTTGCTGGGATGTGCGGAAGAAGCACTGGAACATGAATTCCATTGCTACGTATTTCCAGATGAAGAAGGAATTTCCGAGACTGGGCTCGGCGGCATAGTCTTTGTAAGCTTTTCGCAATGCCGGCAGATCGATGATGCCGTTCGAGACCAACATGGCGCCGGAATCAAGCATATCCTCAACCTGTCTCCGCAAATTACTCTTCATCCATTCTCGCTGCGGCGTTGCCACATACAATTTTGGCTGAGACAGAAATTCACTTGGCAGCAGCGCTGCCGCCATCCGACGCAAGACCGACTTTGTGAATCCCCCTGCAAAGAGCGGTTTCCAGCCGAGCGCCGCCATGCGCTCGATCAGGATGTGGTCGAGGAACGGTACTCGGATCTCTATCCCCGATGCCATGTAACAGCGGTCTTGCCATCGCAGCAGTTTTGGCAGTTTCAGATATGCAAGATCTGCCCACATTGTCGCACGTACTGCGTCGCCGTCTTGCATAGGTGGGTCAGACAATTTTTCAGTCCTCGAAAAGCTGTTGGTCAGAAATGAACGCGCCAGCGATGTGCCGTCCGGAGCACGAAGTCTTCCTTCAACCGGAGCCTGAACAAGTTGCGCCGCCGAACCGCGCCACTCGGCCGGATCGCGTCTCGCGAAGTCCTGAAACAGCGCCTCAGCCTCATTTTCTTGACCGGCGCGCCAGGTCGCCTTGATCGCCTCCTCAGCATAATACTTGTATCCGCCGAAGACTTCATCGGCGCCTTCTCCGGCCAACAGAACCTTGTACCCTGCTGCACGAGCCGTTTGCCCGTTTCGCCAGTGCCCATAAATAGCGACGCCGCCAAGCGGAGATTCCAAAGCTCGCGTAGCAGATGGAAAGTCCCGCCACATCTCATTTGCATCGATGGCTGTAGTCGACCATTCTTTGTTGTCACCAATCAATGCTCTGAGACGTGCCGCCTCATCGTATGGAGTCTCCGGAAAGCTGAAGGTAAATCCGTGCAGCACAGTGCCACCACTTGCGGCAAGCGCGCGCAAAACGCCGCTGTCTATGCCCGAAGAAAGATTGATGCCGACGGGAACATCGCTCAAGAGATGACTCGTCAGCGACTCGCGCAACCATGATTCGATCTCAACCGCTGATATGGATCGTGTTTCACGCAGCGGCGGCGACCAATAGCGCTTCAGTCTCAGCTCTCCCGATCGCAGCACCGCAAAATGTGCCGCAGGTATCTGGTCAATACCTGAGAAGAATGTCGCGGCGCTGGTTTCGAGCTGTCCGTCCGCAAGCCAGGAATGAACTGCCGGCAGGTACGGCAGAAGCGGAACACCGAGAGCACCAAGCGCCGCTGCGTTCGAAGCAAAATGGAAGCAGCTTGCATGGTTGGCGATCAAGAGAGGCTTGATAGAGAAGCGGTCTACCGCAAGGATAAGCTTCGCCTCAGACTTGTCCCAGAGTGCAAACGCAAACATGCCTTGGAGGTGCGATAGAAAATCCTCTCCGAATCGCCAATAGGCGGCCAGAATCGCTTCCGTATCGCTGTGATCGGTCGTCCAGGGATAATCGCCGATCGCAGCGCGCAATTGCGGCGCGTTATAGATTTCTCCATTGAAGACAATCGCCAATTGCCCGCCGAGCCCAAACATCGGCTGATTTGCACGGTCATCAAGGTCGACAATTGAAAGACGGGTATGCCCCAGCAAGACCTTGTCTTGGATCCTGGCGAAGCTTGCGCCATCAGGCCCGCGGGCCGCGATCGCCTCGAGTGCGGCCAAAGCCGCATTGTCGTCAACGGCTTTTCC
>WBUW01000076.1 GCA_008933495.1 Pseudorhodoplanes sp. | reverse complement strand
CGCGCCTTACGGATATCGATCACGCCATCACCCATCATACCACGGTCGAGCAGCAGGTCGCGCGTCGGCACCAGCCAGTCGCAGACGTGAAACGCCAGCAGACGCTTTCGCCCGGCGCGCCGGATCTGCGCGGGCAATTCGAAGTCCCACCAGACATGATAGGTGTCGATCGCCACGCCCAGCATACCGGTAGCGGCCGGATCGATCCGCTCGCAGATGTCGAGCGCCTGGCGCGCGGTATTCACGCAGGCGCGGTCGGCGGCATACATCGGATGCAGGGGTTCGATGGCAAGCGGCATGTTCGCGCTTTTTGCATATTCGAGGAGGGCGGCGATTTCATCCTCGACCATGGTGTGCGCGGCCGCGAGGTCCCTGCTCGCCGCGCTGCCCGGCCGTGAATATTGCGGCAGGCCGCCGACCACGAGCACCAGACAGGGCGCGCCGAGCGCCTTCGCCTCGTCGACCGCGCGCCGGTTGTCGGCGCGCGCCTCGTTTCGGTGCGCGCCGTCGGCGGTGAACATGCCGCCGCGGCAATAACCCGACAGATCGAGCCCGGCATCGCGCACGGCCTTGACCGCGCGCTTGAGCCCGACCTGCGCAACCTGGTCGCGCCACGGCGACACCGCGCGGATGCCGTGCCGCGCGCAGGCTTCGACAATGGCGGCGAGGTCGCCCTGCTTACGCACGGTCGCGGTGTTGATCGACAGAAAGCGGTGATCGTTGGAGAAGTCGCGCATCCGGAATAACGCAGGTCAGCGCTCTACGCCGCGCGCGGCGAGCACACCCCGCATGCGCGCAACCGCAAGCTCGGGATCGCGCAGCAGCCCGGCCGCATCGGCGAGCCGAAAGATCTCCGCCAGATGCAGGGTCGAGCGCGCGCTCTCCTGCCCGCCGATCATGGTGAAGTGATCCTGGTGGCCGTTGAGATAGGCCATGAACACCACGCCGGTCTTGTAGAAGCGCGTGGGCGCCCGGAAAATATGCCGCGACAACGGCACGGTCGGCGCCAGGATAGCGTCGAAGCGCTTGCGGTCGTCGGCCGCGAGCGCGGCAAGCGCGGCCGAGGCCGCCGGCGCGATCGCGTCGAATATGCCGAGCAGCGCATCCGAATGCCCCCGCGCGTCGCCGGCAATCAGCTCGGCGTAATTGAAATCGTCGCCGGTATACATGCGGATGCCGGGCCTGAGCCGACGCCGCATGACGATCTCGCGGTTCTTGTCGAGCAGCGAAATCTTCACGCCGTCGATCTTGCCGGCATTGTCGTTGATGATCGCGGTCGCGGTGTCCGTCGCCGCATCGAGATCGGCGGTACCCCAATAGCCGGCCAGCGCCGGATCGAACATGTCGCCGAGCCAATGGATGATCACCGGCGCGCGCACCTGCGCGAGAATGCGGTCATAGACCTTGCGATAATCGTCGGACGAACGCGCGACGCGCGCCAGCGCCCGCGACGCCATCAGGATGATGCGCCCGCCGAAAGCCTCGATCGCAGCGACCTGCTCCTCGTAGGCGCGGATCACGTCGTCGAGCGTCTTGGCCGCCTCCGGCGGCAGATGATCGGTGCCGGCGCCCGAGAACACCGTCGCCTGGCGGGCGCTGGCGGCTGCGACCGAGCGCCGGATCAGCTCCAGCGAATCCGGCCAGTTCAGCCCCATCCCGCGCTGCGCGGTATCCATCGCTTCGGCGACGCCGAAGCCCAGGTCCCAGAGATGCTCGCGGAACGCGATCGTGCGCTCCCAGTCGATGGCGGCATCGAGCCAGGGATCGCACTCGGCCAGCGGATCGGCGACCACATGCGCCGCCGCGAAGGCGACGCGGCTGAGCGGGCGTTCGAGGCGCGCCGGAAAATCGCGCGCCTGCGACAGGCGGAAATCCTCGAGCGTGCGATCCGGGCGCGGAAGCCGGATGCAGAGCGACCGGCCGGGACGCTCATGGCGGTTCATGGCACACCTCGTTGTTGCCGGCTTGCAGCGTTTTCGGATCAGACCGAAAGCGCGGGGACATCCACCCAGCGCCGTTCCTTCCAGCTTTGCAGCGCACATTCCACAAGCTGGACGCCCTTGGCGCCCTCCAGCAGCGTGTACCGGTAGGGCGCGCCCTCGACAACATGGCGGATGAACATTTCCCACTGCACCTTGAAGCCGTTGTCATAGACCTGGTTGTCGGGCACCGGCTGCCAGTCGCCATAGAAATCGTGCAGCCGCTTCTCGTCGGGATTCCACACCGGGCGCGGCGTGCCCTGGCGCGGCTGGATCATGCACTCGGAAAGGCCGGCGACCGCCGAGCCGTTGACGCCGTCAACCTGGAACGTCACAAGGTCGTCACGATAGACCCGCACGCACCACGACGAATTGATGTGCGCGATCACGCCGCCTTCGAGCTCGAACGTCGCATAGGCGGCGTCGTCGGCGGTCGCGCCGTAGCGTTTGCCGTTCTCGTCCCAGCGCTCCGGGATATGCCGGGCGCCGAGGCAGCTCACGCTCTTGACCTCGCCGAACAGGTTGTCGAGCACGTAGCGCCAGTGGCAGATCATGTCGAGGATGATGCCGCCGCCGTCCTCGCTGCGGTAGTTCCAGGACGGGCGCTGGGCCGGCTGCCAGTCGCCCTCGAACACCCAATAGCCGAACTCGCCGCGCACCGAGAGCATACGCCCGAAGAAGCCGGAATCACGCAACATCTTGAGCTTGAGCAGCCCGGGCAGGAACAGCTTGTCCTGCACGACGCCGTTTTTCAGTCCCGACTGCTTGGCGAGCTTGCAGGCCTTGAGCGCGGACGCGAGGCTGGTCGCGATCGGCTTCTCGCAATAGATGTGCTTGCCCGCTTTGAGCGCGCGCTCCAGCAGGTCGGGCCGCATCTGGGTCGTGCCGGCATCGAAGAAGACCTCGTCCTCCGGGTTGTGCAGCACCTTGTCGAGATCGGTGGCCCAGCGCGTGACGCCGTATTGCTGCGCCAGCGCGCTGACCTTGTCGGGATTGCGCCCGATCAGGATGGGATCGGGCATGACCCGGCTGCCGTCGGACAGAACGACGCCGCCCTGGTCGCGGATCGCCACGATCGAGCGGACCAGGTGCTGGTTCGTTCCCATCCGGCCGGTGACGCCATGCATGATGATGCCGAGACGCTTGCTGATCACGTGCCGTAACCTTTCGCTGTGTCGGAACGGGTTTCGCCGGCGGACCGGCCGGCCAGGTCCGGCGACGGCGCCGCATTCTTGTTGATCCATGGCGGTGCCATCCGTTCGGCGGCGCCGGTCGCGCGCCGGCCATCCTCGAACTCCGGGATGGCATGGACGATCACTTCCGGCGCGGTCTCAAACGCCACGCCGCCGAAGCGGAACGGACGCCGGAACGCGACCGGGCGTTCGGTGAGAGCGATATCGCGGACGACAAATCGGGGATACATGGCTGTCAGCCGGCGACCGGCTCGACGATTGACATGCTGCAATGTCCGGCGGGCCGCATACGATGCACGAATACCGGCCCGGCGCGATCGTCAAGGATAAAGCCGGGGACGGCCGGCCGCGGGATTGGCGGTATCGCGCTTGCGGTCCGCCGGCCTGCAACGCTGCGACATGCCACCCCCGCCACGGCGCGTCCCCTTTTTAACTGAATGGTTAAATTGTAGAAAGGCCGCCGCACGCCGTCAAGCGGCGGCCGGAGGCGGCTTTGTGGCTCATTTCAGGCCGCGCGGCGGCGGCGGGAACTTTTCCGGTTCCGGTGCGTTGCAACATCACATTACAATTCAGCCTGGGATCGCGGAGCGGCGCAGACACGCCGGCCGCGCATCTTGCTGTTCGAGCCGAGCCCCGAGAGCGACGACGGAATGACATGAAAAGACCGGCATGGCGCATCGCTGATCCCGAGAGCAACGGCCGGTCCGCGCCGATTTCACCGTACGCCCCGCCGGCCCTTCCGGCGCAGGCGGCGCTGCTGCTCGACGTCGACGGAACGCTGCTCGATATCGCGCCGCGGCCGCAGGATGCGGTCGCGCCCGCGGGACTGCGCGACACCCTCCTGCGCCTGTCGCGCGTCCTCGACGGCGCGCTCGCCTTCATCAGCGGCCGTCCGATCGCCGACATCGATCGTTTGTTTGCGCCGCTGCGGCTGGTCGCCGCCGGCGGTCACGGCGCCGAAATCCGCTCCGCGGCCGGCGGCGCGATCCGCCAGCACGTCCCCGCGCTCGACCGCGCCCTGAAGCTGCAATTCTCCCGCATCGCGGCTCTCGGTGCCGGCATCATCGTCGAGGACAAGGATTATTCCATCGCATTGCATTACCGGCTCGCACCCGAACTGGGCGGCGCGGTGATGAATGCCGTGGTCGACATTGCCGAACGCGCGGGCGGGGAGGCGCTCGAAATCCTGCCCGGCAAGTCGGTGATCGAGGTCAAGCCGCGCGGATTCGACAAGGGATCGGGTCTGCGCCACCTGATGGCGCAGGCCCCGTTCGCCGGCCGCAAGCCGGTTTTTGTCGGCGACGACATCACCGATCACGCCGCGTTCAGGGCGCTGCCGGAATTCGGCGGCGTCGGTTTTTCGGTCGGCGGCCTGGTTCCCGGCGCGTCGTTCAATTTCGACGGCCCGGACCATGTCCGCCGCTGGCTTGAGCATCTGCGCCGGGATGAAAACGGAGCCGCGCCGTCATGACGGATTACGGGCTCGATCTCGCTGTCATCGGCAACGGCCGGACCGCCGCCCTGGTCGATCCGGGCACGCGCATCGTGTGGTGGTGCTTTCCGCGCTTTGACGGCGATCCGGTCTTCTGCCGTCTCCTGTCCGGCGACGAGGAAAAGGGCTTCTGCGATGTCGTGCTCGAAGACCGCGTCGCGACGCGCTCGGATTATGTGCGCAACACCGCGATCGTCGAGACCGTGCTGACCGACAGAAGGGACGCCGCCATCCGGGTGACGGACTTCGCGCCCCGCTTCCAAAATTTCGACCGCATCTTCCGTCCGCCGCAACTCATCCGGATCATCGAGCCGCTGGCCGGAACGCCGCGCATCACCATCCGCTTCCGTCCGGCGCACGAGCATGGCGTGCCGGTCGACAGTCGCGCGCTCGGATCGAGCCATATCCGCTATTGGGGCGCCACCGCGCAGATCCGTCTGACAACCGATGCGCCGCTCTCCTATGTCGATCGCGAAGCGGCTTTCGTCCTCACCCGTCCGGTCCATATGATTCTCGGCGCCGACGAGCCGTTCCCCTCCGCCATCGGCAAGACCTGCCAGAACTTCCGCGACCGCACGCGCGATTACTGGCGCGAATGGGTGCGCCGGCTCAACCTGTCCTACGACTGGCAGGATGCCATGATCCGCGCCGCGATCACGCTCAAGCTTTCGAATTTCGAGGAGACCGGCGGCATCGTGGCGGCGCTGACCACCTCGATCCCGGAAGCGCCGGGCTCGCGCCGCAACTGGGACTACCGGCATTGCTGGCTGCGCGACGCCTATTTCGTGGTCAGCGCGCTCAACCGCATCGGCGCCACGCAGACGATGGAGGATTTCATCTTTTTCATCCTCAACATCGCCTCCGGCGAGACGGATTCGCTGCGCCCGGTCTATAGCGTGATCCCCAGCGATCCGATGGACGAACGGGAGGCGCCGCGGCTGCCGGGCTTCCGCGGCGACGGACCGGTGCGCATCGGGAACGCCGCCGCGCTCCAGGCCCAGCACGACTCCTATGGCAGCATCATCCTGGCGACCATGCCGATGTTTTTCGACCGCCGGCTGCCCTCGCCCGGAGACGAATCGCTGTTTCGCCTGCTGGAGAAAATCGGCGACTATGCCAGGCGCCTCGCGCTCGAACCCGATGCCGGCATCTGGGAATATCGCGGACGCAACCGCATCCACACCCATTCGGTGGCGATGTGCTGGGCGGGATGCAGCCGGCTTGCCGCCATCGCGCAGACGCTGGGCTTCCTCGACCGCGTGCAATACTGGAACGATGCCGCCGACCACATTCATGAGGCGCTGCTCACCCGCGCCTGGAACGAGAAACGCGGCGCCTTCACCGCCGCCTTCGGCTCCGGCGAGCTCGATGCCAGCGTGCTGCTCTTGCCCGAGCTCGGCGCGATCGAGGCCGACGACCCGCGCTTCATCTCGACCTTGAGCGCGATCGAGCGCGAATTGCTGCGCGGCCGGCATGTCATGCGCTATGCCAGCGCCGACGATTTCGGCATACCGGAATCGGCCTTCCTGATCTGCCGCTTCTGGCTGATCGATGCCTGGTGGGCGGCGGGACGCCGGCAGGATGCGCGCGATCTGTTCGTCGACGCGCTGCAATACCGCAATCGCTACGGTCTTCTGTCCGAGGACATCGACATCGAGACGGGCGCGCTATGGGGAAATTTCCCGCAGACCTATTCGATGGCCGGGCTTATTCTTTCGGCCATGCGTCTGTCGCGAAGCTGGGAGGATCGCTATTGGCGCGGCTGATCGTCGTCTCCAACCGCGTGGCGGTGCCGAAATCGGGAACGCAGGCCGGCGGTCTCGCCGTCGCCGTGCGCGCGGCGCTGCGCCAGCATCCGGGAATCTGGTTCGGATGGAGCGGACGGGCCACTGCAAGAGGCGGCGAGACCCGCGCGGTGGAGCAGGACGGCACCACCTATGTCGTGACCGACCTGCCCAAGGAGGACTACCAGGAATATTACAACGGCTTTGCCAATCGCGTGCTGTGGCCGATCCTGCATTACCGGCTCGATCTGGCCGAATTCTCCCGCCGCGATTTGTCCGGCTATCTGCGCGTCAACGAACGCTTCGCCGACGAGCTGCACAAGCTCTTGCGCCCCGACGACATCGTCTGGGTGCACGACTATCACTTCCTCGCGCTGGCGCGCGCATTGCGCGAACGCGGACATCGCAACAGGATCGGCTTCTTCCTGCACATCCCGTTCCCGCCGACCGAGATCGTCACCGCCCTGCCCCAGCATGAGCGCATCATCCTCGCGCTCTGCCATTACGATCTCGTGGGCTTCCAGACCGTCACCGACGCCGCCAATTTCTCCCGCTATCTCGAGAGCGAGACGGCGTTTGCCGGCAACAGCGAGGACGGATTCGACACCGGCGAGCGCCGGGTCCGCGTCGGCGCTTTCCCGGTCGGCGTGGAAACCGACGCGTTCAACCGGCTGGCGCGGCGGGCGGCCCAATCAAGCTTCGTCGCGAACGTGATGGCGAGCTTGTCGGGCCGTGCCATGATCATCGGCGTCGACCGGCTCGACTATTCGAAAGGCATCGATCTGCGCATGGACGCGTTCGAGCGTTTCCTCGCCGACCACCCGGAATGGCGCAACAATGTCACTTTCCTCCAGATTACGCCGAAGAGCCGCTCCGACATCCGCGAATATGCCGCCATGGACCGGCTCGTGAGCAGCAAGGTGGGACAGGTCAACGGCGCCTATGGCGAGGCGAACTGGACGCCGGTCCGCTACGTCAACCGTACCCATAGCCAGACGCAGCTCGCCGGCCTCTATCGCAAGGCGCGGGCCGCGCTCGTGACGCCGCTGCGCGACGGCATGAATCTGGTGGCCAAGGAATTCGTCGCCGCGCAGGACGGCGACGACCCCGGCGTTCTCATCCTGTCGCGCTTCGCCGGCGCGGCGGTGGAGTGCCGGCCGGCGCTGCTCGTCAACCCTTACGATACCGACAGCGTGGCGATGGCGATCGCCCGCGCAATGTCGATGCCGCTTGAGGAACGGCGTGCGCGCCAGCGCACCATGCGGCAGACCCTGCTCGCCAACGACATCGGGCAATGGCCCGGCAAGTTCCTGGATGCGCTGACCGGGCGCGGCCGCATCGTGTCCCCCGTTTCCGCGCGCGGCGCACCCGCACGCGGCGCCGGCCAGGCGTCCGCCTTCACCAAGCACTTGAGGAGCCGAACATGACGACCATCGGCAAGACGCGCTGGGCGATTCCGGAGGGCTATATTCCCTCGCAGAGCGTCTCGCAGGACCGCGCCCTGCTCTCGCACGAGACCGCCTGCATTCTCAACGCCAACGGGCGCGACGCCCATATCGTATTGACGGTATTCTTTGCGAACCGCGATCCGGTCGTCTATCGGGTGACGGTGCCGGCCCGCCGTACGCTGCATCTGCGCTTCAACGATCTGAAGGAGCCCGAGCCGATCCCGCTCGACACCGATTATGCCTCGCTGTTCGAGGCGGATGTTCCGATTGTCGTGCAGCACACCCGGCTCGATTCGCGGCGCGCCGAAATCGCGCTGTTGTCGACCATCGCCTATGCGCAGGACTGAACGCGGTTTTTGATTCGGCGCTGGCGCGAGATCGCGTTCTTCGACACATTTGCGCGAATTTGGCTCAATAAACCGGCGTCGCGGACACAGAACCTTCGTATCCGTGGCGGCAGGAACCGTACTTCCGTCGCGCCGCGGACATATTCCCGCGCTTCAATGACGCCATCGCAATCGTTCCAATCGCGCGGAAGGAGGCGCTCATGGGAGCCCTCGTCGCCCTTTGCCCCGATACCGGCCGGCCGTTCGAGACCGGCATCGAAACCGATCCGGCCAGCATGGCGCTGACGCCGCCGTGCACGGCGGACATCGCCTGTCCGCATTGCCGGAGCGTGCATCGCATCGCCAAGCGCGACTTCCTGGTCTGCGAGATGATCGACGGGCTTCGGGTCTATCAGCGCGCGGCGTGAGCGCGCGCCGGCGCGCGGTCCGGGTCAACCGGACCCTGTTTCGCCAGCCAGGCTCCTTGCCAGAACACGCGCGACATGGATCGCTTCGCGTCCGGTCCCGTCATAAATCTGGTGACGGCAGGAGGTTCCGTCGGCGACGATCAGCGCCTCCGCCGGTGCCGCGCGCACCGCCGGCAGCAATGACAGTTCGCCCATCGCCAGTGAGACCGCGATCGTCTCGGCGCCATAGCCGAAGGCGCCGGCCATGCCGCAGCAGCTCGATTCGATCACTTCAACGTCGAGGCTCGGAATGCCGTTCAGAAGCTTCTGCACCGGCGTGAACGCATCGAACGATTTCTGATGGCAATGGCCATGCACCAGCGCGCGCTGCGGCAGCGGGCGCAGCGGCAGCGCGAGCCGCCCGCCGTCCTGCTCGCGAACCAGGAATTCCTCGAACGTCATGGCCAGGCCGGCGAGCCGCCGCGCGGCGCTCGTCGCCAACAAGCCCGGGATTTCATCGCGGAAGCCGAGGATGCAGCTCGGCTCCAGTCCGACGACCGGAATGCCGCGCGCGATGTAGGGTTCGAGCGCATCGACCGTGCGTTGCGCTTCTTCGCGCGCCTGGCGGACGCAGCCCGCGGAGAGGAAAGTGCGCCCGCAGCAGAGCGGGCGCGCTTTGCGTCCGTTGGCGCGCGCCAGATGCACGCGATAGCCGCCGGCCTGCAGCACCGCGAGCGCGGCCTCGATATTCTCGCGCTCGAAATAGCGGTTGAAAGTGTCGGCAAACAAAACAACCTCGCGCAAAATATCTTCGTCATGCCCGGCCTCGAGCCGGGCATCCATGCCTGAACGCGCGGCGGCGCGAGACGGCGGGCGAAGGGCTCCGGTTCTTCACCGCCGCGCACCTCCCCGCCATTCCGGCATGGCAACTGTGT
>WBUW01000543.1 GCA_008933495.1 Pseudorhodoplanes sp. | reverse complement strand
GCGGCGTATTGGCGCGCCTGGCGGCGGTATCGGCCGCCTGTTGCGCGGGGTCATGCATGTAGTTGCGGGTGAGCGGGACGGTGTCGATCTTCTTGGCGAGCTGGATCTGGAACACGGTCAGGCCGAAATGCCGGAACGAGGCCTCGAACCCGGCCAGATAGAATTCCCACATGCGGATGAAGCGCTCGTCGAAAATCTTCAGCACCTCCTCGCGCCGCGCCAGGAAGCGTTCGCGCCAGTGCCGCAGCGTCTTTGCGTAGTGCAGGCGCAGCACCTCGATGTCGGTGATGATGAGGCCGGCCTGCTCGATGGCGGGCGTGAGTTCCGAGAGCGTCGGCGTATAGCCGCCCGGGAAAATGTATTTCCAGATCCAGGCATTGGTGATCGAGGGCGCATCCCAGCGCCCGATCGTGTGCAGCAGCATCACGCCGTCATCCTTGAGCAGGTTGCGCGATTTCTCGAAGAAGGCGGGATAGAAAGCCTTGCCGACATGTTCGAACATGCCGACCGAGACGATGCGGTCGAACTGCTCGGTGACGTTGCGATAGTCCTGCAGGCGGAATTCGCACGCCAGGTTTTCGGCGGCCGTGCGATCCTGCGCGATCCTGATCTGCTCGTCGGAGAGATTGATGCCGACAATGGAGGCTTTCGTGGTGCGGGCGAGATAAAGGCCAAGGCCGCCCCAGCCGCAGCCGATGTCAAGCACGCGCAAGCCGGGCTGGCCGAGCATGAGCTTGTTGGCGATGTGCCGCTTTTTCGCAAGCTGCGCGTCCTCGAGGCTCGTGCTCTCGGTTTCGTAATAGGCGCACGAATATTGCAGGTCGGGATCGAGGAACAGTTTGTAGATGCGCGAATCGATATTGTAGTGATGGCGCGCGTTGCGCTGCGCCCGGAACGGATTGTTGAGCCGGAACGTGTTGCGCACGAGCGCGCGCATGTCGCGCAGCAGGCGGGTCCAGGCGGCCGGTTCCTGCCCGCTGGTATTGGCGATCATCAGTTCGAGAAAGTCGGCGATCGATCCTTGCTCGACCATCAGCCCCCCGTTCATATAGGCCTCGCCAAGGCGCAGCTCGGGATCGAGCAGGATCGCCAGGAGCCATGACCGCGATGTGAAGCGAATGGCGACCGGCGATCCGGAACCGTCGCCATAGACATGGCGGTTTCCGCTTGGCGTCGTTACGGCAAGTGCGCCCTTTCTTACGATCCGGCGCAGGATGTAGTCGAGCAGCCGATCCATGGGTAACTCCCCGCGTCTGACTGACCTGTCATGCACCGTCCCGCACGGCGCAGTTTCTCCGTCTTGCGGACAGTTCGTCACAGCCCCGGAGCCGGGGCGGCTTGTAGAACCGTCATAAACAATTAGAACAAAGTCCGGTCATTCCGGCAATCAGGGCGTCGTTACTCGAAAATGAGCCACATTCATGCCTTTACAAGACACCCGGATGATGGCGCCGCGACCAGGGGCTGCCGCATGCGGGAAAACGCAATCAGAGGACGGCTGATGGCACTGCAGGCCGGGCGTATTGCGCTGCTTTCGGTTTTTCTCGCAACCGCGTGGGCGCCCGTCGCCGCGGCGGCGCCGCCCGAATCCGATGCGCGGCACGCGCCGGCACCCGCACCAAGCTCGGCGCCACACCCGGAGCCCACCAACCTCGACGAGGGCAAGACGCCCGCGCAATTTTTTTCTTCAAGCTGCGCCGTCTGCCACCAAAGTGGGCAGGGGCTCGCCAAGGGGCGGAGCGCCGGCACGCTGGCCTCGTTCCTGCGCCAGCATTACACGACGAGCACGGCACAGGCGAATACGCTCGCCGGC
>WBUW01000542.1 GCA_008933495.1 Pseudorhodoplanes sp. | reverse complement strand
GGCATTATGCAACGCTCGCGCGCGAGCTGGCCGTCAACGAGACCGAGGTGTGGATTCTCGGTGGTCCGAACGAGCGGCAGATTGCCGCCGACATCTGCGCGGCCGGCGGGCCGCGCGTGAAGGATCTGACCGGCAACGATCTGCGCGACGCCATCGTCGCGCTGAAGATTGCCGACGTGGCCGTCACCAATGATTCCGGGCTGATGCACATCGCCGCCGCGCTCGGGACGCCGACGATTGCGATTTTCGGGCCGACCAGCCCGCGGCTATGGGCCCCGCTCAATCCGCTCGCTGCCATTCTTGAGCCGCCCGGAAACGCCGGCGGCGGGATCAAGGGCCGGCGGACCGCCGACATCGCGCCACAACGGGTTCTGGACGCCGTGCGGCGCGTGCTGGCGGATCCCGATCGGCGCGGGCGTCTTGCATGAGTGGATCAGGACCGATACGAGGAACCACGGCAGCGGCATTGGCCGCGGAGAAAACCGACATGGCCGATCCGCGCGAGGACGCGATCAGCGCGCATTTCCGCAAGTCCGTTGACGCGCTGCAACTTGCGGCCGCCGACCGTGCGCTGGCTTTCGCGATCATGTCGATTGCCGGTGCGATCGGCAAAGCCTTCCGGAACGGGCGCAAGCTCCTGCTCGCCGGCAATGGCGGCAGCGCGGCCGACGCACAGCATATCGCCGCAGAATTTCTCTCTCGCTTTGCCTTCGACCGCAATCCTCTGCCCGCGATTGCGCTGACAACCGACACCTCGGTGCTGACGGCGATCGGCAATGATTACGGCTACGACCAGGTATTCGAGCGGCAGGTGCGCGGGCTGGGGGTCAAAGGCGACGTGTTTATCGGCATTTCGACGTCGGGGCGTTCGCCGAACGTGATCGCCGCCCTGAAAGCCGCGCGCGACATTGGAGTCATCACAATCGGCATGACCGGAGGCGGCGAACGACCGATGAACGCGCTTTGCGATCTCGTCCTCGCCGCGCCCTCGACCGAAACCGCGCTGATCCAGCAGGTTCACATCACGGCCGCGCACGCCATTTGCGGGCTCGTCGAGCGCGACCTGTTTCAGGCGCCCGAGACGTGACCCGCGCCGCCGCCCAACCGCAACTCCCGCGCCCCGCCGCCTTTCTCGATCGCGACGGGGTGCTCAACAGGGATACCGGCTACATCGGAACGCGCGAACGGTT
This sequence comes from Pseudorhodoplanes sp., assembly GCA_008933495.1. Lineage (GTDB taxonomy): Bacteria > Pseudomonadota > Alphaproteobacteria > Rhizobiales > Xanthobacteraceae > Pseudorhodoplanes. The sequence goes on along the minus strand of WBUW01000542.1, from coordinate 627 downwards.
CGAGTGGACGCCCGGCGCCGCCGCCGCCATCCGGCGCCTGAACACGGCGGGGTACCTCGTCTTCGTCATTTCAAATCAGTCGGGCGTTGCGCGCGGATTTTTCACCGAGCAGGACGTTGAGGACCTGCATGCCTGGATGCGCGACGAACTCGCCAAGCAAGGCGCGCGGATCGACGATATCCGCTTCTGTCCGTTCCATCCGGATGCGCCGCTTGCGGCCTACCGGCAGGATTCCGAATGGCGCAAGCCAAAGCCCGGCATGCTGCTCGACATCATGCGGGTCTGGCCGGTCGACAAGACGCGAAGCTTCCTGGTCGGCGACAAGGATACCGACCTGCGTGCCGCCACCGCGGTCGGCATTGCCGGCCATCTTTTCGACGGCGGGAATCTGGCAGAAGCGATCGACAAATATTTGCGCCGGTCAGCTTCTGCCTAGACCGTGATCCGTTCAGATTGAATCGGATCACGGTCCGGATTCTTTAGTTTTTCGCGCGATCTCCCGCCGAACCGGCGACTGTCTTGATTGTCAAGGCTTCAGGGGCATTTCTTGGAATAGTCGGTTGCCTTTGACGAGCGCATTTGCGGTGACGAGTAGCTTTCGAGCGATAGCGATGAGGGCGACTTTTC
>WBUW01000541.1 GCA_008933495.1 Pseudorhodoplanes sp. | reverse complement strand
CGGATCGAGTGCGGCAACCATCTGGGCGATCGCCGCCATCATCAGCGTTTCGTTATTCCCGGTTCCCGCCTCCTTGCTCAGGGAGCGCTCGAAAAGGTCGCCGAAATAGCCGAGCGCATCGTAGGCGTTTGTGCCTTTCGAGCGCTCCCGATACCGGGCACGGATGCTCTTGAGCTCATCCAGCCGGGACTCGTTCTCGCCGGTCTTGAGCAGCCCCTGCGCGGCGGCGTCGATCAGGCGCCACGGCTCGCTTTTGGCTTCGTCAACATAGTCCGAACGCACGCGCGCAAAAATGTCCCCGAACAGGTCGAGCAGCCGGCGGTCGGTCGTGCTGATCCCGGCATGCAACACGGCGTTCGCCAGAAGAAGAAGCGCGACGCTCCCAATCCATCGCGCGCTGCGCCGGACCATTGGCCTGCTCCGATCGGTTATCAGAATTGGTTCGGCATTATTTATCACGCCCATGGGATAGTCTATCGGCGGCGACGCCGGACGGCGCTGCGGCGTGCCGGCGGCCGGCCAATTGCGATGCCGGGTCAATGCCGGCGTGTTTCCCACAAGAGAATCGCCGGGCAATCGTGTAGAGGCAATAGCGATGTCTTTGCCGCCGCTCCATCGACGCGCGTTCTTGCTGACGGCGGCCGCTGCCGGGCTGGTCTTTCCCCGCGCGGGCTTTGCGCAGGCGGCGGCCCAGCCCTTCGAGCAATGGGTCGCGGCCTTGCGCCCGCCCGCGCTCAGGCGCGGCGTTTCGGAGGCCACTTTCGCGCGCGTGATGGGCGCGCTGAAACCGGACCTCTCGGTCTTTGCGCATTTGCGTTCGCAGCCGGAATTCCGCCAGGAGCTTTGGCAATATCTCAACCGCCGGGTTTCGGACTGGCGCATCGCGACCGGCCAGCAACGTGCGCGCGAATTTGCCCCGCTGTTCGCGCGCATCGAACGCGATTACGGCGTCGCGCGCGGCGTGCTGCTCGGCCTGTGGGGCGTGGAGACCGCGTTCGGCGACCCGCTCGTGCATGCCAATCACGCGCGCCCGGTCATCCCCTCGCTGGCGGCGCTCGCCTGGGGCGAGCCGCGGCGGCGCGACTATTGGCAGCGCGAACTGCTCAATGCGCTCCTCATCGTCGAACGCGGCTGGTCGACGCCGCAGGAGATGCGCGGCTCCTGGGCGGGCGCCATGGGCCACACGCAATGGATGCCGGAAGTCTGGCTCAATATCGGTTTCGACTATGACGGCGACGGCCGCATCTCGCCGTTCGGCAAGCCCGATGACGCGCTCGCCTCGAGCGCGCGCTATCTCGTCCAGCGCGGGCGCTACCGGCGCGGCGAACACTGGGGTCATGAAGTGCGCGCGCCCCGAGGTCTTGCCACAAGCGACCGCAAGCGCAGCTTCGCCGACTGGCAGAAACTCGGCGTCGTGCGCGCGGACGGCAAGGATTTCCCGCAGCCGGCGGCAGGCGCGCAACTCTGGATTCCGGTGAGCGGCGGCCCTGCCTTCCTGCTCGGGCCGAATTTCTTTGCGGTGAAGACCTACAATCCTTCGATGAACTATGCGCTCGCGCTTCTGCATCTCGGCGACCGCGCGCTCGGCGGCGAGCCGTTCGTGCAGGCCTTCCCCGGCAGCGAGCGCGCGCCGACGCTCGCCGAAGTGCAGGAAATCCAGCGCCGCCTGACCGCGCTCGGCTTCGACACCGCCGGCACCGACGGCCGCGTCGGGCTGCAGACCATGAGCGCTGTGCGCGACTTCCAGCGCAAGGCCGGCATCCAGCCCGCCGACGGCTATGCCGGCGTCAAGCTGCTGGCGCGTCTGCGGCAGGGGC
>WBUW01000075.1 GCA_008933495.1 Pseudorhodoplanes sp. | reverse complement strand
CTGCGCCGGCGAAACCCTACAAGCCGGTCGCCGTCAAATTGCCGGCGGCGGTGAGCGACCCGGCGTTCGAGGCCTTCCGCAAGCAACTCGGCGAGGCGGCGCAGAAGCGGGACCGCGCCGCGCTGGCCAGGCTCGTGGTCGGGCCGGGCTTCTTCTGGGAAGGCGAGAAAGGCGACCGCGCCGACAAGAAGAAGCCGGGCATCGACAATCTCGTGGCCGCGCTCGGCCTTGCCAGGAAGGACAGCGACGGCTGGGACATTCTCGGCGGCTATTCGGCCGACCCGTCCGCCATGCCGATGGGCGACAAGAAAGACATCCTGTGCGCGCCCGCCGATCCGGCCTTCGATGAAAAGGAACTCGAAGAGGTCGCCAAGGCGACGCAGACCGATCCCGGCGACTGGGGCTATCCGCTCGGCGACGGCATCGAGGTGCGCTCCGGCCCGCAGGCCAACGCCCCCGTCAGTGAAAAGCTCGGGCTGCATTTCGTGCGCGTGATGCCGGACGGCCCCGCGCCCGCGCCGAACCAGGTGCCGATGCTCAAGATCGCGACGCCCGCGGGCAAGACCGGCTTTGTCGCGGCCGACGCCATCGCCCCGCTCGGCAACGACCAGCTTTGCTACGTCAAGGACGCGAGCGGCTGGAAAATCACCGGCTTCATCGGCGGCGAGTAAGACCAAGCGTGCTTGATCTCGACCTGTCCGCACCGTCATTGCCGGGCAACCGGGTCCGACCTCCGCTTGGCCGGGTGGTAAACCTGACCTGGCAATCCATCATCTTGAGGCGACTCTTCTTTTTGCGATGCATGTGCGGGTCAGGTTTACATTCGGGCCGGCTTCCAGCCGGACCGGGATGCCCGCGCATGGCCGGTCAGGACCTGGCGCCGGCGGCATGAGACCGCCTCCCCGACCGTTCGGTATCGCAGCGCCGGACGGTTCGGGACCGGCGTCCGGCTGCGCTGGCAGCGCGCGCCCTGCCGCGGCGCCGCGGTGATTACCCGACAGCGACAATCCGAACGGTCTTCTTAACCGTCCGCTCACGCTGTTTCGCGAGCGCGCCCGACTCCGGCCGGCGTTTAACGGCTCCGTGACCGCGCCGCGGTTATGAATGAGCTGCACCATTCGGACCCGGTTGCGGCCCAAGGATGCCATCATGCGACTGATCCTGTTCTTTTTCGGCGGTTTCCTGCTCGCCAATCTCGTGGTCGCCGGCTCGAACATCATCCGGCCGCAGGCCCGGGAACAGCAACCCATGTTCAGCGAGGTCAACAATCGCGCGCCCGCGCCCTGGGCCGCGAACGAGCGCCACATCGAATCCGCGCGCAAGAATGCGCGCCGCTCCGCGCTCGACGTCCTCGCCATGCCGATGGCGGTCGCCTGCTCGCCAACCGGCCGCACGCAATTGGTCGATGCGCTTTCGTTCTATTACGGCCAGCGCGCCTCGCAGCGGCGCGGCTATTTCGAGACCTGGGGCGTCGACGGCATGCATTTCATCGAGAAAGCCTGGGCCACCGCCGACGACAGCCGTGTCGAGCGGCTGACGCGGGAAACCTTCAGTCGCGGCTATTTCTCTCTCGACGATTTCGCGCCGCGCGCACGCGAACTGATCGCCGAAACGCTGGGCGCGGAGCCGGCGCCCGGCAAGATTTGCGCCGCCGGCTGAGCCGCCTCGCGCGCCCGCGACGGAAAACTTCGCCAACGCGCGTGCATAAGGTGCCGCTGGCGCTCCCCTGATCGTCCTGCTCCGGCCACCCTGATCGCGCGCGCCTGTGCACAGCGCGCGCCGGCAAATGGCGTTTGCTCCCTCCCCGGCCTAAGCTCGGCCGCCTGCACACTCAAAGGAGTCGGAGATGGCGCGCCGCGGCGGATTTGCCCTGACACCCCCATCGGTGATCGTTTTCATCATCTCGCTGATCATTGCCATCCTGGCATTGCTGGTGCGCTATGCCGGCATATCGATGCCGGTCATCAGTCCCGCGCGCGCGTTCGACGCGCTCGCGATCGCCTATCTGCTGCTGGCCGCGGGCGTGCTGTTCCGCGGTCTTTAGCAGGCTGCTGAAAAGCGCGAAGCGGGTTTCGGAAAAGATCATGCTCTGACGCGGGGCGAAACCGAAATCCTCGCTTCCGGCCGGCTCCCGCCGGCGCGCATGGCCCGCTTCGCCGTTCTTGACAAAGGCCGCATTGTCGAACAGGGAAACCGCGACGAATAGCCGTCCGGGGACGGCCACCATGCCGCGCTCACGGCGGCGCCAGTCCGGCAGCCTGATCGACGCCCGCCGAGGACGGCGGAATAGCCTGCGCGCGCGTCCGCGCCGGCACGGAACGCTCGGGAAACGGAACGCACGGGAAGAAGAAACATGGCGCGCAAACCGACCAAGAAGGCCGAATTCGTGCTGTTTGACGTGATCTATGAGGACGGCTCCCAGCGCTCGAACCGGCGCGTGCCGGCCGACGCCCTCACCGGGATCGAAGGCGAAAACGCCGCGCGCGCCATCATCGAGCAGCAGGACCGCGAGATTGCCGCCAAATCCGGACATGCGCCGCTGCGGATCAAGAGCCTGCGGCGGACCGGCGCCAAGCTGCCGGAAAAGGAATGGAAGCGGCGCGCGCTGCTGTCGGACTGAGGTTTTTCGCTGCCGGCGACCGAATTCCAGTCGCAACCCTCGATAAGAAGTCCCCGCACGCTTGAGCGGAAATGCGCCGCCGCCGATAATTGCATTTGGCCGCGAACAATGGTCTGTGCCGCGGCACCGGACATTCGCACACGGTCAAAGCAATGCGTTCACCGCTTCCTGTAATGGCGATTTTGCTCATCGCGGGCTCGGACCTGCGGGCCGAGACCCCTGCCCGCGCTCACCATGCCTTGACCGGTCACTGGGGCGTCACCCGGGCGGAGCCGGCGCCCTGGCTCCCGGGCGAAGCGGCCGCCGCGCGCAAAGCCCAGGCCGACCCGCTGCTCGACCAGCGCATCTCCTTTTCGAGCGGCGCGATGTCGTCCCGCTATCCGGTCCTCAATTGCCGTGACGCCGAGTTCATGCCGACCCGCGTTCCGCCGCAAGGTCTGTTCCAGGGCAACCTGCCGGCAAACCAGAGCAAGGTTGCCAACCGGCTCGGATTCAAGGACGCCGAAATCGAGGGGATCGACGTCACGTGTTCGGCCGGATCGTTCTCCTTCCACTTCATCGATCGCAGCACCGCACTGTTCGCGCTTGACAACATGATCTACCGGCTGAAACGACGCTGAAACGTCTTCTCCTGCCGCAACGCATCGGCCATCATGCCGGACGCCGCAACCCCGGTGGCGACGGAAAGGGACAGCACATGATCCTGGAGATTGCCCAGATCGAGGTGAAGCCCGGCATGGAGCGCGATTTCGAGGCCGGCGTGGCGGCCGCCGCGCCGCTGTTCCGGCGCGCCAAGGGTTGCCGCGGCATGGAATTGCAGCGCTCGATCGAAAAGCCGCAGCGCTATCGCCTGTTCGTCAGATGGGACACGCTCGAAAACCATACCGTCGATTTCCGCGGCTCCGCCGACTTCGCGGAATGGCGCAAGCTCGTCGGCCATTGCTTCGCCGCACCGCCCGAGGTCGAGCATACGGCGACGGCCGTGCACGGTTGCTAGCGCGGGATCCGGAAAAGCGTGAAGCGGTTTTCGGAAAAGGTCATGTTCAAGCGAACCGCGAAAGCGGGATGACGATTCGACGATTAGAGCGCGATCCGCCGAAGTGGGTACCGGTTCGGCGGGAGATCGCGCGAAAAACTAAAGAATCCGGACCGTGATCCGATTCAATCTGAACGAATCACGGTCCAAGTCATCGCGCTTGAGCGGCGGCGCCTGTCGCCGCGCCGAACGGCAGCCGGCCGCCCTGCGCCGCATCATCCGGGAGCGTGATTTTCGGAGCGACGCCTCTCACGTTCATTCACGCGCGACCTGCGTTCATCGGCACCGGCCCTGTCGTGCCGTATGGCATCCTGACCGCCAAGGGATGCAACACCTGGACGGCGGCGTCCCTTGCCGCCATTGTTGCCACGGGCATCACCGGCTTCCTGCTTCCGTTCGGCCGGGCACTGCCGTCGCACAATCTCGCGATCGTCTCGCTCGTCGCGGTCGCGCGCTACATCGACAAGCTCGCCGGCATGTGGTGCGCGATTTTCGTCGCCACCGCCGCGCCCGCGCTTTATTTCGACCTTTCACCGGCGTCGTGCAGGCGTTCCGGAAAATCCCGCCCTTGCGCGCGCTGGCCCCGACCCGGAGCGAACCGCCGTGTGACCGCAAGCCCAAGCTCGTTGTTGCACCGCAATGCGCGGCCGCGTGCGGCGGGTCCCGCCGCCGTTTTCGCGCGCGCCGGCCGGCATGCTGCGACGCGGGATGGCGAATGCGCGCGCCGGCAGCGATTGCCCTGCGCGGACCGCGGCACCCTGACCGGCCTGGATCGCTTGCCGGGGTCGGCCCGCGCCACTAAAAGACCGGATGTCACCCCGGAATGGGCCGCTGACGGCCGCTGTTCCACCTTTCGACAATCAACACAATAACGGAGGGGCGCCATGCCGACCTACAACATCCTGTTCATGGGCGCGTCGTATGGATCGCTTCTGGCCTCCAAGCTCCTGTTCGGCGGACACTCGATCCACCTCGTCTGCCTGCCGGCCGAGGCCGATCTGATCAATGCCGACGGCTTCAAGGTCACGCTGCCGGTGCGCGGTCGCAACGAGCCGGTGCTGCTGGACTCGCGCAAGCTGCCGGGCAAGGTGACCGCCGGCCCGGCCGCCGGCGTCGATCCGGCGAAATTCGATCTCGTCGGCCTGTGCATGCAGGAACCGCAATACCGCGCCGACGGGGTCCGGCAACTGCTCGATGCGGTCGGCAGGTCGCGCGTGCCGTGCATGTCGATCATGAACATGCCGCCGCTGCCCTATATCAAGCGCATTGCCGGCCTCGATCACGCCGCGCTGGAGCCCGCTTATACCGACCCGCGCGTCTGGGATTCGATCGATCCGAAGAAGATCACGCTCAACAGCCCCGACCCGCAGGCCATCCGCCCGCCGGAGGGCAAGGCGAACGAGCTGCTCGTCACGCTGCCGACCAATTTCAAGTGCGCGCGCTTCGACGACGACAAGGACACCCAGATCGTCCGCAATCTGGCAAAGGACGTGGAGGCCGCGCGCTTCGACGCGCCGGAAGGCAAGATCGAATTGCCGGTGAAGCTGAAAGCGTACGATTCGATCTTCGTACCGCTGGCGAAATGGGCGATGCTGCTGGCCGGCAATTACCGCTGCGTGACCAAGGACGGCATGCGCACCGCCCAGGAAGCCGTGCACAGCGACATCGAGACTTCGCGCTCGGTCTACAATTTCGTCAACGACCTGTGCGTGAAGCTCGGCGCCGCGCCGAACGACCTGGTGCCGTTCGAGAAATACGCCGCCGCCGCCCAGAGCCTGTCGCGTCCGGCCTCGGCCGCGCGCGCGCTCAATAACGGCGCGCCCAATATCGAACGCGCCGACAAGCTCGTGCAACTGATCGCCAGGCAGAAGGGCCTGAGCCATCCCACGATCGACGCCACCGTGGCGCTGGTCGATGCGCGGCTGGAAACCAACCGCAAGAAGGCGGCCTGACGAAGACGGCCGGGCCGCCGCGCGCGCCTTGGAGCGCGATCCGGCGAAGCGGGAACCGGTTCGGCGCAAGAGCGCGCGAAAATCAGAAAACCTGGATCATGATCCAATTCAATCTGAACGGATCATGGTCCGGTACGGCGGCCGGCGTGATTTTCTTGCGTGATTGTCGGCGCTTCAATGTCCCGCCGCCGCGCTGGCGGCGAACGGCCGGCGCCGGTCGCGCTCGGTGTCGGCATAATGGTCGCGCTTGGCCTGCAGCATCAGCAGATCGGCGCGCTTGACCACGGCCTCCAGCCGTTCGCCCGGCCGGCTGGTGGCGATCCCGACCGAGAGGCTGAGCGGCAGTTCGGGATAGAACTGGTTGTTGATCTCGACCAGATCGTTGAGCAGTTCCAGCATTTTCTCGCCCGCCGCCGCGTCGGTGCCGGGCATCAGCACCGCGAACTCGTCGCCGCCGATGCGCGCGGCGCAATGCGGCCTGTCGATCAGCGAGGCGAACACCTCGCCGGCGCGCCGCAGCATGGAATCGCCGGCGGCGTGGCCGAGCTCGTCGTTCGCTGCCTTCAGCCCGTTGAGGTCGGCCATGATGATGGTGATCGGCTGCGGGCCCTTGCGTTCCAGGCGGTTGAGCTCGTCGACATAGAAGGAGCGGTTGCAGAGCTTGGTCAGCACGTCATGGGTGCCGAGATATTCGAGATAGGCCTCCGCCTTCTTGCGCGCGGTAATGTCGGTCAGCGCCACCTGCACCAGCGACCAGTCGCGCTCGTGGCCCGGCAGCACCGAGAATTGCAGCAGCAGGTTGAGCCTGCTGCCGTCGAGCGCATAATTGACCACTTCGCGTTGCTGGAACAGCTTGCCGTCCCACAGGTCGATGAGTTGCTCGCGGAAATGCGATTCCATCTCGTCGCGGAACAGGTCGGACAGATTCCGCAGCAGCGTGTCCTTGTCCGGCGCGCAGAACAGTTCGAGCGTGCGGGCATTGACGTCGAGCACGCGGATTTCGCTCATGCAACGGGCGACGAACTCCTCGTGCACGTCGGTGAAGACGCGAAAGTCCTCGATGCCGCGCCCGCGCAGATCGTCGATCAGCCGCTTGACCGCGCTGAAATCCTCGACCCAGAGCGAAACCGGCGAATGCGTGAACAGCCCGCGCGCATAGTTTTCGCTCTCGACAAGACCGCGTCGGGCATTCTCGCGCGCGGTCACGTCCTCGATCGCGACCAGGACGCGGTCCCAGCCGCGCTCGTGCCCGGCCAGCACCGTGCCGCTGAGCTGGATATCCAGCCGCTTGCCGGACAGGGTGTAGTTGACCGTGTTGCTGACGAACGGCGTGCTGCCTTCCCAGAGCTGCACCAGTTCCTCGATATGGGCGTCGAGCATGTCGTCGCGGAAAATGCGGTCGAGATTGGCGACCAGCTCGGCAAGGTCGCTGGCCTCGAACAAGGCAAGCGTCTTGCGGTTGACCTTGATCACCTTGATGCGGCGCGAGCATTCGCTCACCCGCGCGCGGTCCGCGTGCAGGTAGCTGCGCAAATCGGTGACCCCGGCCTGCCGCCAGGTCTCGAACAGGGCGCGCAGCGCACTATAGTCTTCGAGCCAGAGCGAGACGGGCGCGAGATCGAACATCTCGCTGTCGTCGCTGCGCGCGGAATCGCGGGGATTGGACATCAGGCGCCTGTAAAAAATGCCGCAAAAACGGGAGCGTCCCGGGGACCGGAACAACCACGTCGCGCTTTGTACTCCATTAAAGGGATTCGGTTGCTGATTCGCTACGCGCCGGCGCCGCCGCAGACGCAGACCCGTCATGCTGACCGGTCTTGCCGCTTTCCCGACATTGATCCCACGGCCGTTCCCGTGTCCCGGTGACCGTCGCGCACGGCGGACCGTGCGACGACGGCGCCGCCCCGATCATCGTTGCAGCAGGAATCGGCCTCGCGCGCGCAAACCGGCGCGGGAGGCCTTTTTTCCGGCCGGGCGCCGCAGGCGCATCCGCATGCCGCCTACGCGGCGACCGGCGGCAGCTCGGCGAGTGCCGCCTGCAACGCCGCCTCGTCGTAATCGCGATCCTCCAGCTTGCCGGCAAAGAAATCGGTATAGGCCTGCATGTCGAAATGGCCGTGGCCGGACAGGTTGAACAGGATGGTCTGCGCCTTGCCCTCGGCCTTGCAGCGCAGCGCCTCGTCGAAAGCGATGCGGATTGCATGCGTCGATTCGGGCGCCGGGATAATGCCCTCGGCGCGGGCAAAGGCGACCGCCGCTTCGAAACAGGGGATTTGTCGCACCGCGCGCGCCTCGATCAGCCCGAGCTCCTTCAGATGGCTGACCATCGGCGCCATGCCGTGATAACGCAGGCCGCCGGCATGGAAGGCGGGCGGGATGAAGGTCGAGCCGAGCGTGTGCATCTTCACAAGCGGCGTCAGGTGCCCGGTGTCGCCGAAGTCGTAGGCATATTTGCCGCGCGTCAGCGACGGACAGGCCGCCGGTTCGGAGGCGATCACGCGCACCTTCTTGTTCTCGCGCAGGCTCTTGCCGACGAACGGAAACGACAGGCCGGCGAAGTTCGAGCCGCCGCCAGCGCAGCCGATCACGACGTCGGGCCAGTGCCCGGCCATTTCCATCTGCTCGATCGCCTCGATGCCGATCACCGACTGATGGATCAGCACATGATTGAGCACGCTGCCGAGCGCGTAATTGGTATCGGCATTCTTGGCGGCGACCTCGACCGCTTCGGAGATGGCGATGCCGAGGCTGCCGGGTGTGTCCGGAGTCCTGGCGAGGACGGCCTTGCCGGAATCGGTTTCATTGCTCGGGCTGGCGATGCAGGTCGCGCCATAGGCTTCCATCAGCGCGCGCCGGTACGGCTTCTGCTGATAGCTCACCTTGACCATGTAAACCTTGACTTCGAGGCCGAAGAGCTGGCCGGCAAAGGCGAGCGAGGAACCCCACTGGCCGGCGCCGGTCTCGGTGGAGAGTTTGCGGATGCCGGCTTCCCGGTTGTAGAAGGCCTGCGGCACCGCGGTGTTCGGCTTGTGGCTGCCGGGCGGGCTGACGCCCTCGTATTTGTAGTAAATGCGTGCCGGCGTATCGAGCACGCGTTCCAGCCGCCGCGCGCGATAGAGCGGCGCCGGCCGCCAAAGCTTGTAGACGTCGCGCACCGGTTCGGGGATTTCGATCTCGCGATCGGCGGAGACTTCCTGCGCGATCAGCGCCATCGGAAATATCGCGGCAAGGTCGGCCGGGCCGATCGGCTGGCCGGTGCCCGGATGCAGCGGCGGCGGCAGCGGCGCCGGCAGGTCGGCCGCGATATTGTACCAGGCTTTCGGAATGCGGTTTTCGGGCAAGAGATATTTGACGCTGTCACTCACGATACGGCTCCCCGGCTATTCAATTGCAGGGCTATTTTGCGCAGTCTTTGGCGCGAAGGCCACCGGGAATACGACCTCGCCTCCCTGTTGGTAGGCGTAACGCGACCCTTTCCCGGTCCGGCGGCCGCGCCCATATTGCCCGAATGGCAAAATCTCCTCCCAAGAAACCAAGGGATTACGCCCGGCCGACGCGTGCCAAGGCGCACCGGCCGCAGGCGCCGCGGCCCGATCCGGCCTTAGACCAATTGCTGAACCCGGCGATCGCAAAGGGGCGCGCCGGCATCGGCTCAGGGACAGGATTGCAGCCGCCGCCCGACAATTCATTCGACCGGCGCGCGGGTTTTGCGGCCGAACACACCGCCCGCAAATCGGCGCCGCAGGGTTTTGGCGAAAAGCCGCAGCGCGGCTATGTCGGGCGCGATCCCTATTCCGGGCCGGCGGTGACCGGGCTCGATCCGGCGCTGGCGCGCGAACTGGGATTGGAGCCGGACGAGCCGCTGCTTCCTTCTCCCCGCTCGCGGGGAGAAGGTGGCGAGCCCGCATCCACGGGCGAGCCGGATGAGGGGCGTAACCCATCGGAAGCCCCCTCACCCGGATCGTTTCGCTCCGCTCAACCATCCGACCTCTCCCCGCAGGCGGGAAGAGGTGAGACGGGGCCTGCGCGGACCGAGGAACAAGAACGGCCCGGCCAGC